>NZ_JBHUSF010000058.1:0-36340 GCF_042673295.1 Rhodococcus sp. NPDC057014 | reverse complement strand
GACGCACAGCTTCGCGCACATCGGCGCCGAGCAGGCGACCCCGGCGCCGGGGGTGCTCGAGGCGATCGAGGGTGCCGACATCGTGTTGCTGGCGCCGTCGAACCCGGTGGTCAGCGTCGGCGCGATCCTGGCGGTGCCGGGGATCCGGGGGGCGCTGCGCACCACCACCGCGAAGGTGGTCGGGGTGTCCCCGATCATCGGCGGGAAACCGTTGCGGGGCATGGCCGACGAATGTTTGGACGTGATCGGGGTGGACACGTCCGCGGAGGCGATCGGGCGTTGGTACGGGGCGCGGAGTGGGACCGGGATCGTCGACGGCTGGCTGGTCCACGACACCGACTCCGCGGAGGTGCCCGGCGTCGAGGTGCGGGCGGTGCCGTTGCTCATGACCGACCCCGACACGACCGCGGACATGGTCCGCGCCGCACTCGACCTGATGGGGGCCCCGCTATGACAGAGTCGGTGCAGCAGGCCGATCACGCGCCCGGCGGCGCGATCGAAATCCGCCCCGTCGCGGGTCTGCCGGAGTTCCGGCCCGGCGACGATCTGGCCGCCGCGATTGTCGCCGCCGCACCGTGGCTCGAGGACGACGACGTCCTCGTGGTCACCAGCAAGGTGGTGTCCAAGGTGGAGGGCCGAATTGTCTCCTCTCCCAACGATCCCGATGCCCGCGAAGGTGCTCGGCGCCGCCTCGTCGACCAGGAGGCCGTCCGGGTCGTCGCTCGCAGGGGCCATATCGTCATCACCGAAAATCGGCTCGGCATCGTCCAGGCCGCGTCCGGGATCGACGGATCGAACGTGGACGGCGCCGAACTTGCTCTGCTGCCGGAGGACCCGGATCGCAGCGCCCGAACCCTCCGCGACGCGGTAAAGGTCGCGCTGGGTGTCACGGTCGGGGTCGTCGTCACCGACACGATGGGGCGGGCGTGGCGCAAGGGCCAAATCGACGCCGCGATCGGCGCGGCCGGACTGCCCGTCCTGCACGCCTACGCGGGCATGCGCGACGCGCAGGGCAATGACCTGTTCGTCACCGAGGTTGCGATGGCCGACGAGATCGCCGCGGCCGGCGACCTGGTCAAGGGCAAGCTCGGCAGCGTCCCGGTTGCCGTGATCCGAGGACTTCGGCCAAAGGACGACGGCTCGACCGCCAAGGACGTTCTCCGGCGCGACGAGGAGGACCTGTTCTGGCTGGGCACCGCCGAATCGGTGGAGCGGGGGCGGGCGGAGGCGTTGCTGCTGCGGCGCTCGGTCCGTGAATTCGCCGACGATCCGGTCGATCCCGGGGCCGTCCGGGCGTCGATCGCCGAGGCGCTGACCGCCCCGGCGCCGCACCACACCCGGCCGGTGCGGTTCGTGTGGGTCCGCACCCGCACCGTCCGCGAGGAATTGCTGTCGGCGATGCGGGAGCGGTGGCGGGCCGACCTGACCGCCGACGGCATGGGCCCCGAGGCGGTGGCGGCGCGGGTGGCGCGGGGGAACATCCTGTTCGACGCGCCGGAGGTGATCATCCCGTTCTGCGTGCCCGACGGCGCGCACACCTACCCCGACCCGCGTCGGCGGACGGCGGAGGCGACGATGTTCACCGTCGCGGTCGGTGCGGCCGTGCAGGGACTGCTGGTGTCGTTGGCCACCAAGGGAATCGGCAGCTGCTGGATCGGTTCGACGATCTTCGCCGCCGACACCGTGCGCGGTGTCCTCGGACTGCTCGACGACTGGCAGCCGCTCGGCGCGATCGCCGTCGGCCACCCCCTCGAACCCCTCACACCCCGTAGGCCCACCGACCCCGGCGACGCCCTCATCGAGAAATGACCCCCACACCATGAGGCACCCGAATCAGGCGGGAGTTCCGCGCACCGCGCACGCCCACGCCGATCGATTGTGACGACACGCTGACGTGGATCGTCGAAACTGAAAGGGAATGAGTAGAGAATGACCATCGTGTCCGAACCCACCGCATCGCAGAAGGTCGAGCTGACCGACGAGGAGATCTTCGCCGGCCATGTCGGGGGAAAGCTGTCCGTGGAGTTGACGACCCCGCTGGACAATCAGCGCGACCTGTCCATCGCCTACACCCCGGGGGTGGCGCAGGTGTCCCGCGCCATCCACGCCGACGAGACCCTGGCCGACCGCTACACCTGGACCAACCGGCTGGTGGTCGTCGTCTCCGACGGCTCCGCGGTCCTCGGCCTCGGGGACATCGGCCCCCGCGCCTCCCTTCCGGTGATGGAGGGCAAGTCCGCGCTGTTCAAGAACTTCGCGGGCCTGAACTCGATCCCGCTGGTCCTGAACACCCAGGATCCGGATGAGATCGTCGAGACCCTGATCCGGCTGCGCCCGAGCTTCGGTGCGGTGAATTTGGAGGACATCTCCGCGCCGCGCTGCTTCGAGATCGAAAAGCGGGTCATCGAGGCGTTGGACTGCCCGGTCATGCACGACGACCAGCACGGCACCGCCATCGTCGTCCTCGCCGCTCTCAAGGGTGCGGTGAAGGTCCAGGACCGGGACCTCCACGAGCTGCGGGTCGTGATCTCCGGTGCCGGCGCCGCCGGTGTGGCGTGCGCGAACATCCTGCTCGCCGCCGGGATCGCCGATGTGACGGTGCTCGACTCGAAGGGCATCGTCTCCGCCGACCGCCAGGACCTGAACGAGGTCAAGGTCGATCTGGCCGCCCGCACCAACCCGGCAGGCCGCCGCGGCGGCATCGTCGAAGCCCTCGACGGCGCCGACGTGTTCCTCGGGGTGTCCGCGGGCACCGTCCCGGAGGAGCTCATCGCGACCATGGCCGATGACGCGATCGTGTTCGCGCTGTCGAACCCGGACCCGGAGATCCACCCGGACGTCGCCCGCAAGCACGCGGCGATCGTCGCGACGGGGCGCTCGGACTTCCCGAATCAGATCAACAATGTGCTCGCCTTCCCCGGTGTGTTCAAGGGGGCCCTGGATGCCGGTGCCCGCCGCATCACCGAGGGCATGAAGCTCGCCGCCGCCGAGGCAGTCCTCTCGGTCGTCGGTGACGAGCTGGCTGTAGACAAGATCGTTCCCAGCCCGCTCGATCCTCGCGTCGCCCCCGCTGTCGCGGAGGCAGTCGCCGCCGCTGCTCGTGCAGAAGGCGTCACCGGCTAGCGAGAACCCACCCGAGCACCCCGATCCGGTACCCGCACCCATGGTTCCGGAGTCGGGGTGTTCGTGGGGAACGGGCACGAACGCATCCGAGGGTCCGAGTGACGCACCGCACACTGGGTATTTGACCGCAAGGTACAAAATGGTTCTATGCTGGGGAGCAAGGAGCATCCGGCAGACCGTCGAAGTTCGAGCCGGAAGGCGTAGCCGACGCGGGTCCAGATCGACCCAATCGCGTTCCGGCAGAAACGTATCGAAGCGAACAGACGCGAAGTAGGAGATGGCTGTGTCAGTCACCGTGATCGAACCGAAAACCACGATCGAGGCGGAGGCCGAGCCCGTCGCCGGCGGATCGGCCACGGCCGCGATTCGCGGGATGGCCAGGTCGCTGGTCACCAACATGACGGCCAGCTTGAGTATCCCGACCGCAACGAGTGTCCGCACGATCCCGGCGAAGCTGATGATCGACAATCGCATCGTCATCAATAGCCACATGACCCGGGCGCGCGGGGGCAAGATCAGTTTCACGCACCTGATCGGCTGGGCGCTCGTACAGGCCCTGAAGGATTTTCCGAGCCAGAACGTGTCGTATGCGGAAGTGGACGGCAAGCCGTTCGCCGTAACACCTGAACATGTGAACCTCGGAATCGCCGTCGACGTTGCCAAACCCGATGGATCGAGATTCCTTGTCGTCCCGAACATCAAGCGCGCAGACGGCATGAGTTTCGGTGAATTCCTGTCGGCGTATGAAGGTCTCATCGTCAAGGCGCGAAGCAACGCGCTGACCGTCGAGGATTTTGCCGATACGACGCTGTCGCTGACCAACCCCGGCGGTATCGGGACAGAGCATTCGATCACCCGCCTGATGAAAGGCCAGGGTTGCGTCATCGGTGCGGGCGCTCTGGAATATCCGGCCGAGTTTCAGGGGGCCAGCGAACGGACCCTCGCCGATCTCGCCATCGGCAAAACGGTCACCCTGACGAGCACCTACGATCACCGGGTCATCCAGGGCGCGGCATCCGGCGAATTCCTCGGAAGAGTCCACGAACTCCTCACCGGGCGGCATCGGTTCTACGAAGAGATCTTCGCGGCCTTGCGAATTCCCTATGAACCGATCCATTGGGCACCCGACATCAGAGTGGATCCGACGAGCGCGGTCGACAAGACAGCGCGTGTGCAGCAACTCATCGATGCGTTCCGCACCCGCGGGCACCTGATGGCCGACGTCGACCCTCTCGAGTACGTCCAGAGGTCACACCCCGATCTGGACGTGGAAAGTCACGGACTCACGTTCTGGGACCTGGACCGGGAGTTCGTCACCGGTGATTTCGGCGGCGACCGGCGGCAGATGAAACTCCGCGACATCGTCGGTGTTCTGCGTGACGCCTATTGCCGCACCGTGGGCATCGAGTACATGCACATCCAGGATCCGGAGCAACGCGCGTGGATCCAGAATCGGGTCGAGCTGCCCTATGCGAAGCCGACCCACGATCAGCAACTGCGGATCCTGGGCAAGCTCAATGAAGCGGAAGCCTTCGAGACTTTCCTCCAGACGAAGTACATCGGCCAGACGCGCTTCAGCCTCGAAGGCGGCGAGTCGACGATCCCCTTGCTGGACGCGATCATGCATGCGGCGGCCGAGAGTGGTCTCGACGCTGTGGCCATCGCGATGGCGCACCGGGGACGGCTCAGCGTGCTCACGAACATCGCGGGCAAGACCTACGGTCAGGTATTCCACGAGTTCGAGGGAACTGATCTTCCGGACAGCTTCGACGGCTCAGGGGACGTGAAGTACCACCTGGGTACCGAGGGAATCTTCACCGGAGCCGATGGCGAGACGATCCCTGTCTATGTCGGGGCGAATCCTTCTCATCTCGACGCGGTCGACGGCGTGCTGGAGGGCATCGTGCGTGCCCGGCAGGACCGGAGGCCGGCCGGGACGTTTCCGACCTTGCCAATCATCATCCACGGAGACGCGGCGATGGCAGGTCAGGGCGTCGTCGGCGAGACCATGCAGATGTCCCAGCTGCGCGGCTACCGCACGGGCGGCACGATCCGTATCAACATCAACAACCAGGTGGGCTTCACGACCCTGCCAGGTCAGGCGCGGAGTTCGGTCTACTCGACGGATGTGGCCAAGACGATCCAGGCTCCGATCTTCCATGTCAACGGCGATGATCCCGAGGCGGTCGTCCGGGTGGCGGAGCTCGCCTTCGCCTACCGCCAGAAGTTCCATCGCGAGGTCGTCATCGACCTCGTCTGCTACCGCCGGCGTGGGCACAACGAAGCCGACGATCCGTCGATGACACAGCCGCACATGTCCGATGTCATCGCGACCAAGCGCAGCGTCCGGACCCTGTACACCGAGGCGCTGATCGGGCGGGGTGACATCACGATCGACGAGTACGAGCAGGCCAACCGGGACTTCCGTGGCCGGCTCGAGAACGCCTTCGCCGAGACTCGTGCCGGACGGCACGACCTCGTGCCGGACTCCTCGACAACCCCGGTCGACGCGCTGGAGAGGACGCTTGCTTCCGAACCCGAAGCACCGAGCAGTCCCGAAGCGACCGGGGTGAGTCCCGACGTGATCGCTCTCGTGGGAGATGCCTTCGACAAGCGGCCGCCAGGCTTCGCAGTCCACCCGAAGTTGCAACGGCTGCTCGACAGACGAGTGGAGATGAGCCGCGACGGCGACATCGATTGGGCCTTCGCCGAGCTCCTCGCATTCGGTTCACTGTTGGTGGAGGGGACACCCGTCCGGCTGACCGGTCAGGACAGTCGCCGCGGCACGTTCGTCCAACGCCACGCCGTGCTCCATGACCGTGACAATGGTCGGGAATGGCTCCCGCTCACCAACATTGCCGAGGGGCAGGGTCGGTTCTGGATCTATGACTCGCTGCTCAGTGAGTACGCCGTGATGGGATTCGAGTACGGCTATTCGGTGGAACGGTCCGACGCGCTGGTCCTGTGGGAGGCGCAGTTCGGCGATTTCGCGAACGGCGCCCAGATCGTCATCGACGAGTTCATCAGCTCGGCCGACCAGAAATGGGGGCAGCAGTCCTCACTGGTATTGCTGCTGCCGCACGGCTACGAAGGCAGCGGACCGGATCACTCCTCGGCGCGCATCGAGCGCTTCCTGCAGCTGTGCGCGGAGAACAACATGACGGTGGCGCAGCCGTCGACGCCCGCGTCGTACTTCCACCTCCTCCGCCGTCAGGCCTACGCTCACCCACGCAAGCCGCTTGTCGTGTTCACCCCGAAGTCGATGTTGCGTATGCGTGGCGCGACCAGCGCCCTGTCCGATTTCACCGGGGGCATGTTCGAACCCGTCATCGACGATCAGCGAGCGATCGACAAGGCGGCGGTCCGCCGCGTGCTGTTGGTGACAGGAAAGCTCTATTACGAGTTGCTCGACAGGCTCGCCACGTCGCCGGATCCGCAGATTGCGCTGGTGAGAATCGAACAGTTCTACCCGCTGCCCGAAGCGGAGCTGGCCGAGGTCGTCGGCTCCTACCCCAACGCAGAACTGGTGTGGGTGCAGGAAGAGCCGAGAAACCAGGGAGCCTGGACGTTCCTCCTCAGCGAGCTCGGGACCATCGGCTCGCGTCGCATCAGCCTCGTGTCACGCCCGGCGTCCGCCGCCCCGGCGACGGGATCGAGCAAACGCCACGCCCAGGAACAGAGGACGCTCATCGACGAGGCGCTGGAGAAGTAGGCCGCGAATCACGGCGTGAGAGCGCGCGTCGGCAGTGGGTTTGTTACTCACGGGTAGCGGTGCTCGGACAAGTCGCCGGCGATGCCGCAACGTAACCTGATACTCGTCGCGATCCGATAGCTGCACGCTGAACCTGTGAAATTTAACCGAACTGACGCGGGAGTACAACAACAATGAGCGCCCATAAGCCGCCGACCATTATCTACACGTTGACCGACGAGGCGCCGCTGCTCGCGACCTACGCCTTCCTGCCGATCGTGCGGACCTTCGCCGGTGCCGCGGGCATCGAGATCGATTCCAGCGACATCTCGGTGGCATCGCGGATCCTGGCCGAGTTCCCCGAGAACCTCACCGAAGAGCAGCGCGTCCCCGACAACCTCGCCGAGCTGGGTCGCCTGACGCAGCTGCCCGAGACGAACATCATCAAGCTGCCCAACATCAGCGCGTCCGTGCCGCAACTCCTGGCCGCCATCAAGGAACTGCAGGGCAAGGGCTACAAGATTCCCGACTTCCCGGACGACCCCAAGTCCGACGAGGAGCGCGACATCCGTCAGCGCTACGGCAAGATCCTCGGCAGCGCCGTCAACCCGGTCCTGCGTGAGGGGAACTCCGACCGTCGCGCACCCCGGGCCGTCAAGCAGTACGCCCGCAAGCACCCGCACAGCATGGACGAGTGGTCGATGGCCTCGCGCAGCCACGTCGCACACATGCGGCACGGCGACTTCTACCACTCCGAGAAGTCGATGACGCTGGACCGGGCGCGCAAGGTCCGGATGGAACTGGTCACGAAGGCCGGCGAGACGATCGTCCTCAAGCCCGAGGTGGACCTGGGCGAGGGCGACATCATGGACAGCATGTTCATGAGCAAGAAGGCGTTGCTCGACTTCTACGAGGAGCAGATGGAGGACGCGCGCAAGACCGGCGTCATGTTCTCGCTCCACGTCAAGGCGACGATGATGAAGGTTTCGCACCCCATCGTCTTCGGCCACGCGGTGAAGACCTTCTACAAGGATGCCTTCGCCAAGCATCAGGCGCTGTTCGACGAACTGGGCGTCAACGTCAACAACGGCCTCGGCGACCTCTACGACAAGATCGAGTCGCTGCCCAGCACGCAGCGCGAGGAGATCATCCAGGACCTGCATGACTGCCACGAGCACCGTCCCGAGTTGGCCATGGTCGACTCCGCTCGCGGCATCTCGAACTTCCATTCGCCCAGCGACGTGATCGTGGACGCCTCGATGCCCGCGATGATCCGCTCCGGCGGCAAGATGTACGGCGCCGACGGAAGGCCCAAGGACGCCAAGGCCGTGATGCCGGAGTCCACGTTCGCGCGCATCTACCAGGAGATCATCAACTTCTGTAAGACGAACGGCGCATTCGACCCGACGACCATGGGCACCGTCCCCAACGTCGGGCTCATGGCGCAGAAGGCCGAGGAGTACGGCTCGCACGACAAGACGTTCGAGATTCCGGAGGAGGGCGACGCCAACTTCGTGGACGTCGAGTCCGGTGAGGTGCTGCTCACCCAGCACGTCGAGGCCGGCGACATCTGGCGCATGTGCACCGTCAAGGACGCGCCGATCCGCGACTGGGTCAAGCTCGCGGTCACCCGGGCACGCAACTCCGGCATGCCGGTCCTGTTCTGGCTCGACCCGTACCGCCCGCACGAGAACGAGCTGATCAAGAAGGTCAACCTGTACTTGAAGGATCACGACACCGAGGGCCTCGACATCCAGATCATGTCCCAGGTGCGCTCGATGCGGTACACCCTGGAACGCCTGATCCGCGGTCTGGACACCATCGCCGCGACCGGCAACATCCTGCGCGACTACCTCACCGACCTGTTCCCGATCCTGGAACTCGGCACCAGCGCCAAGATGCTGTCGATCGTGCCGCTGATGGCCGGCGGCGGCATGTACGAGACGGGTGCCGGCGGCTCGGCGCCCAAGCACGTCAAGCAGTTGGTGGAGGAGAACCACCTGCGCTGGGATTCGCTCGGTGAGTTCCTGGCGTTGGCCGTCAGCCTGGAGGAACTGGGCACCAAGACCGACAACGAGCGCGCGAAGATCCTGGCCAAGACGCTCGATGCGGCCACCGGCAAGCTGCTCGACGAGAACAAGAACCCGTCGCGCAAGACCGGCGAGCTCGACAACCGGGGCAGCCAGTTCTACCTCGCGAAGTACTGGGCGCAGGAACTTGCCGCGCAGAGCGAGGACAAGGAACTGGCGGAACGCTTCGCCACGCTCACCCAGGCACTGGACGAGAACGAAGACACCATCGTGCGCGAACTCATCGAGGTGCAGGGAAGCGCGGTCGACATCGGCGGCTACTACAAGCTGGACGGCGAGAAGACCGCCGCCGTGATGCGTCCGAGCACGACGTTGAACAGCGCGCTGGAGGCCGCGCAAAGCTGAGCCTGAAACACGACACCCCCGGGTCGGACCCGGGGGTGTCGTGGTTCGTCGGGGTTGTTCCCGTACAACGCATTTCAGTGTCGACCGTCGCGGTCGAGTACTGGGTCAGCTGGGCGGGGCCTGCCGTGATGGTGGTGGCATGCGGTCTGATGACGGTGCCGTGGCGCACGGTCCGGCAGTTCGCTCTGCCGTTGGTGTGCGCGTTCGTGCCGATGGCTGCGTTGGTGGCGTGGTTCTTCATCGGGATGGAGTTGTTCTTCACCCCGGACTGACTGTGTTGCAGCGTTGTTGGGATCCAGCTGCGTGCGGCAGTGGCTATTCGGGTTGCTCGAGGGCGTCGACGTGTGCGGTGACGAATGCGGTCAGCTGCCGAAGATTTTGCCCAGATCACTCGCGTCGGGGATGGCGACGGCGGGTGGCGCGGCGGCGACGCTCGGCACGATGACGACCGAGGACGCTTGCTCCACGGTGTAGGCGGGCATCGGGAACTGGACCAGGAATTGCTCGACGCCGGGGTAGTCGGACACCCACAGCGCAGGGTCCGTGTCGCTACGAGAACAAGAGGCCAGTGCGACATAGGAGCCGTCGGGGACGTCGAGTACCGACTGTGTGGTCGTCCCGGGTAGTATGTCGTCTTGCTGGTAGAGGGATTGTCCGGGGCCGACGACTTCGGCAATCGGTGGGAGCACGCCGTCGGGGGCGAGGGCGAGCGAGGTCGTGCAGCCGATGGTGGCACCGGTGTTGTTGGTGATCGTGTTGGTGACGGTCGATCCGTCGACGCCGAAGGCGTAGGTGACGTCGGTGGCCTCGGCGGCAGATGCCGGCGCGGCGGCGATGGCCAGGGGGATGGTCGCTGCGGCGAGGAGGGTGGTGCCGGTGATCGTGCGCATCCTGGTGTCCTGTTCGTCGGGGCGTGGGTCGTCCTCTGTGAATGGTGCAGCAAAAAGCGACCGATCGGAATGGTTTCGGTGAATTGCCGTCGGGTCGCGACACCACGGTTCGTTCGAAAGATTCGAAAGCTGTTACGATTGTTTCGATTCGGAAGGGGTTCGGTCATGGGTGCGCAGGCGCTGGATCAGCACACATATCTTCCGAAGACAGCGCAGGGTGCGAGGTTGGCGGCGGTGGTCAGCTTTCTCGACGCGCACGAGCGGCGCCGCGGCGATCGCGTCGAGCCGCGGTATCTGCTGGTCGGTGCGAACGAGGATGATCAGGTCGAGTTACCGGCGGAGGTGCATGCGGCACTAAAGCAGGTCGTGGCCGCGTTGCAGGCCGGTCGCGCGGTGACGGTGGCGCCGAGGGCGACGATGCTGACGACGCAGCAGGCCGCGGATCTGCTTGGGGTGAGTAGGCCGACAGTGCGTCGGTTGATCGACGTGGGTGAGTTGCCTGCGGAGAAGGTCGGCACGCGGCACCGACTGCTGCTGCGTGATGTGCTCGAGTACCAGGAGCAGCGCCGCGCCCGGCAGTACGAGGCGCTGGCGCAGACCGCGGTCCAGATCGACGACGGGGACGATCCTGCGGAGGTTGCGGAGCAGTTGAAGATCGCGCGGAAAGCGGTCGCGGAGCGCCGCCGCGCGGGTCGTTCCGCAGTGGCGGGTGATCGGTAGGCTGTCGGGACCCGACGGCACCCATGGCTGGAAAAGCGTTCCACTCGAACGGGTTCCGGGGACAATTCGGATTGTCGTTGCAGGCCGCTGCTGTCAGGACCGGGCGGGCGTGTGCTCCGGCCATCCGACGCTGGCGAGTGCGCCGCGCAGTACGGATTCGTAGATCGAGTCCAGGTCCAGTTCGTTGCCGAGGAAGTCGGTGTTCACCAGCATCACGAAGCCGTGCATGGCGGCGAAGACGCTGACGGCGGCGTCGAGGGTGTCTTCGGGCGGCAGTCCGCACGACGCCAGCATCGTGCGGAGTGCCGTATTGGCGTCGAGTGCGGCGGAGATGAAGGCGTCCCGGTCGACGGGGCTGGTGGTGAGTGTCTGGTACCGGTGCGGATGCGCGGTCGCCCAGGCGCGGTGTGCGTCGACGAGGGCGCGGAGGCCTTCGGGACCGCTTCGGCCCATGGCGATTTCGCGTAGGTGCGCGCCGAGTTCCGTCATGGTGCGCACCTGGACGGCGCCGCGGATGTCGTCGAGGTTGCGGACGTGGTTGTACAGCGAGGCGGTGACGACGTTCAGCCGGGCCGAGAGGCTCGTCATCGACAGTTGCTCCCAGCCGAGTTCGTCGATGATCTCGATCGCGGCATCGACGACCTTGTCGCGGGTGAGGGTGCGACGTCGGATCGGTGCGTTCTGTCCTCTCGCCATGTCCTCAGCATACGGTCTTTCATTCTAAATGAAAGTGTGTAGTTTAAGACGCATCCCATTCGTTTATCGATCGAGGAGCAGTGAATGACCGCATCTCGGATTGATCTGAAATCGCCGGACGTCTACACCGAGGGAGTGCCCTACGCGTTCTTCGACCACCTGCGGTCGAGCGAACCCGTCTACTGGCAACCCGAGGAGAACGGCACCGGATTCTGGGCGGTGACCAGGCACGCCGACGTCGTCGCCGTGTCCCGCGACAGCGCGACGTTCTCGTCGGCGGTGGGCACCACCCAGATCGACGACTTCGACGAGCAGACCCGCGCGAAGCAGGCCGCCATGCTCGTCAACCTCGACCCGCCCGACCACACCCGGTTGCGGCAACTGGTCAGTCGCGGATTCACGCCGCGCACGGTAAAGATTCTCGAGGGGCACATCCGCGACATCTGTACCCGGATCGTCGATCGACTCCTCGAGGCGCGCGACGTCGACTTCGTCCCCGAGGCGGCGGCGCCACTGCCGCTGGAGGTCATCGCGGCACTGCTGGGTGCGCCTCCCGGGGACGTCGACAGGCTGTACGACTGGTCAAACCGGATGATCGGCTTCGACGATCCCGAGTACGGCACCACCCAGGCCGACGGGGAGATGGCCGCCGCCGAAATCTTCCTGTATGCGAACGAGCTTGCCGCGCAACGCCGCATCGGGCCGCGGGACGACATCGTCACCAAACTCGTGCAGCCGGACGAGAACGGCGACACGCTCACCGAGATGGAATTCAACATGTTCTTCGTCCTGCTCGTGGTGGCGGGGAACGAGACGACACGCAACGCGACCGCCGGTGGGATGCAGGCGTTCATCGATCATCCCGACCAGTGGCGGCGACTGCAGTCCGAGCCCGACCTGGCCTCGAGCGCGGTGGAGGAGATCCTGCGCTGGGTGACCCCGGTGATGGACTTCCGGCGCACCGCCACCCGGGACGCGTACATCGGCGACCAGTTGGTCCGGGCCGGCGACAAGGTGGTGATCTACTACCCGAGCGCGAACCGGGACGAGGCCGTGTTCGACGAACCGTACCGGTTCGACATCGGCCGGACTCCCAACCCGCAGATCGCATTCGGCGGCAGCGGGGTGCACTTCTGTCTCGGCGCGCACCTGGCGCGGCTCGAACTGAGGATCCTGTTCGAGACCCTCGCCGCGCGGATCGACCGCGTGGAACCCACCGGGCCGGTGTCCCGGCTGCGGTCGAATTTCATCAGCGGAATCAAGACGATGCCGGTGCGGATTCACCCGCGCAGTCCGGTGTGAGACCCCGATTTTCGTTGCCAGCCGCCGGTAACTGTAGTAGCGTCCAGACACGTGTCCAGTAGTATGAATTTCGAGTCCACCCGCCGTCGTCTCACCGAGAAGCAGGCCGACACCGTCGACCGCCTCACCAGGGCGGCCGTCGAAGTACTGCGTGAAGAGGGATTTGCCGGGCTCACCGTCCGTTCGGTGGCCGGGATCGCCGGTGTCGCGCCCGCGACGGCGTACACGTACTTCTCGTCGAAGGAGCACCTCGTTGCCGAGGTCTTCTGGCGGCGTCTCGCCGCCTCACCGCAGCCGGTGGACGACGGACTCGATCGCACCGGACGCGTCGTCGCCGTGCTCCGCCACATCGCCCTGCTGGTGGCGGACGAACCCGAACTCGCCGGAGCCGTCACCAACGCGCTACTCGGCCGCGACCCCGACGTGGAGCACCTCCGCGCCCGCATCGGGCTGGAGATCCGTGATCGCCTCGCCACCGCACTGGGCGACGGCCACGATCCCGACGTCCTCGAGGCGCTGGAGCTGCTGTACGCCGGCGGCCTGGTCCGCGCGGGAATGGGATACGGGTCCTACGCCCAATTCGCCGATCGACTCGAAACTTCCGCCAAGCTGATTCTGGAGTAGATGCCATGACCGCAGCCTCGATGCCCGGGGTGTCACACAATCCGGTGACGTTCAATCCGTACGACTATGGCTTCCACGAAGATCCGTACGTCACGTATCGAAGACTGCGGGAAGAAGCGCCGGCCTACTACAACGAGGAACTCGACTTCTGGGCGCTGTCGCGGCACGCGGACGTCGTCGCGGCCTTCCGCGACAACCAGCGCCTGTCGAGCGCGAACGGGGTGTCGCTCGACCCGGCGGCCTACGGTCCGCACGCCCACAAGACGATGTCCTTTCTCGCGCTGGACGATCCGCGGCACATGCGGATGCGCCAGCTGGTGTCCCGCGGGTTCACCCCGAGGCGGGTGAACGAACTCGAGGGGCGGATCCTGCACCTCACCCGGCAGTACCTCGACCCGGCGCTCGAGGCGGGCGAGTTCGACTGGATCGCCGAATTCGCGGGCAAACTGCCGATGGACGTGATCTCGGAACTGATGGGGGTGCCGGAGGCCGACCGCGGCGAACTCCGCCGGCTCGCCGATCTGGTGGTGCACCGCGAGGAGGGCGTTCTCGACGTGCCGCACGCCGCGATGGAGGCGTCGCTCTACCTCGTCGGCTACTACGCCGACATGCTGGCGGAGCGGCGCAGGAAGCCGACCGCGGATCTGACGTCCGCGCTGCTCGAGGCGGAGATCGACGGCGACCGGCTCACCGACGACGAGATCATCGCGTTCATGTTCCTGATGGTGGTGGCGGGCAACGAGACCACCACCAAGCTGCTCGGCAACGCGCTGTACTGGGGGTTCCGCTACCCGGGCGAGGTCAGGCACGTATTCGAGGACGCGAGCCGGGTGCCGGACTGGGTGGAGGAGACCCTCCGCTTCGACACGTCCAGCCAGATGGTCGCGCGGACGGCGGCGGTCGACCTGGACTTCCACGACCGGACGATTCCCGCGGGCGACAAGGTGCTCATCCTGATCGGCTCCGCGAACCGCGACTCGGCGGTGTTCGAGGACGCCGACGAATACCGGATCGGCAGGGACACGTCCAACAAGCTCGCGAGCTTCGGCGGCGGCACCCACTTCTGCCTGGGCGCCCACATGGCGCGGCTCGAAGCGCGGATCGCCCTCACCGAACTCGTCTCCCGCATAGACGATTACGACATCGACGAGGCGAACAGCGTGCGGGTCCACTCGACCAATGTCCGCGGTTTCGCCACCCTCCCCCTGAAAGTGCAGGTCCGCGATGCCTAGGTTCGAACCCAACCCGCAGCGCCGGCCGTCGATCGTCGCCGGGGCGTCGTCGGGCATCGGCACGGCGACGGCGTATGCACTGGCCGAGGCCGGCCACCCCGTCGCGCTCGGCGCCCGCCGGGTGGCGGAGTGCGAGGAGATCGCGGAGAAGATCCGCAGCAACGGGGGAGAAGCGTTCGCGCACTTCCTCGACGTCACCGACACCGCGTCGGTCGACGACTTCGTCACCGCGGCGGAGAACGCGCTCGGCCCCACCGAGATCGCGTTGTCGGGAGCCGGCGACCTCGAGTTCTCCGTCGCGCACGAGATGGACCCGGACCGGTTCCTGGACCAGATCAACGTCCACCTCGTCGGGGCGCAGCGTCTCGCGCACCGCATCGTTCCCGGCATGATCGAACGCCGGCGCGGCGACTTCGTCCTCATCGGATCCGACTGCGCGGACACGCCGCGGCCCCGGATGGGCGCCTACAACGCCGGTAAGGCCGGTGTCGAGATGATGGGCAGGCAGATGCGGATGGAGTTGGAGGGCACCGGTGTCCGGGCGTCGGTGGTGCGCCCGGGACCCACTCAGACGTCGATGGGAATGAACACCACCGAGGAGGTCATCGGACCCGTCCTCGACGACTGGGCGAAATGGGGATTCGCCCGGCACTCGTACTTCCTGCGCGCCTCCGCGATCGCCGATGCCGTCGTCGCCACCGTCAGCGCGCCCCGCGGCGCACACCTGGTGCTGATCGAGGTGCAGCCCGAGGCGCCCCTGCGAAAGGATGGAGAATGAATCTGGTTACTCCGCAACGTGTGTCCGGTGGTGAGCACGAGTACGGACATCTCGACGAGCTGCGCACCGACCCGATCGCGCTGATGCGCCGCGTCCGGGAGGAGTGCGGGAACGTCGGCGTCTTCCAGCTCGCGGACAAGAAGGTGGTGTTGCTGTCCGGCGCCGAGGCCAACGAATTCTTCTTCCGCTCCACCGACGAGGATCTCGACCAGCAGGCCGCCTACCCGTTCATGAAGCCGATCTTCGGCGAGGGGGTCGTGTTCGACGCGAGCCCCGAGCGCCGCAAGGAGATGCTGCACAACCAGGCGTTGCGCGGTGAGCAGATGAAGGGGCACGCGGCGACGATCGCCCGCGAGGTCGACCGGATGGTGGCGCAGTGGGGCGACGAGGGCGAGATCGACCTCCTCGAATTCTTCGCGGAGCTGACCATCTACACGTCCTCGGCCTGCCTGATCGGCACGAAGTTCCGGGAACAACTCGACGGCCGGTTCGCACACCTCTACCACGAACTCGAGCAGGGCACCGACCCCATCGCCTACGTCGACGCGTACGCCGACATCGAGAGCTTCCGCCGACGGGACGAGGCGCGGGTGCAGCTGGTGGCGCTCGTCCAGGAGATCATGACCGGGCGCGTCCAGAACCCTCCGCAGGGCAAGGAGGACCGGGACATGCTCGACGTGCTCGTCTCGATCAAGGACGAGAACGGCAACGAGCGCTTCACCGCCGACGAGATCACCGGCATGTTCATCTCGATGATGTTCGCCGGGCATCACACCACGTCCGGCACCGCGGCCTGGACGCTGATCGAACTGCTGCGGCACCCGGACTACGCCAAGCAGGTGGTCGCGGAACTCGACGACCTCTATTCGGACGGCTCCGACATCAGCTTCGGAGCGCTCAGGCAGATCCCGAAACTCGAAGCGGTACTGAAGGAGACGCTGCGGCTGCACCCTCCGCTGATCATCCTGCTGCGCGTCGCCCGGGGCGAGTTCGAGGTCGGCGGCTACCGGATCGCCGAGAACGATCTCGTGGCGGCGACCCCGGCGATCTCCAACCGGATCGCGGAGGACTTCCCGAACCCGGACACGTTCGACCCGGAACGGTACATCGACCCCAACCAGGAGGACATCGTCAACCGCTGGACGTGGATTCCGTTCGGCGCAGGCAGGCACCGCTGCGTCGGGGCGGCGTTCGCGCTGATGCAGCTGAAGGCGATCTTCTCGATCCTCCTGCAGGACTGGGAGTTCGAGATGGCACAACCGTCCGAGACGTACCGCAACGACCACAGCAAGATGGTGGTGCAACTGCAGCAGCCCTGCACGGTGAGGTACCGGAAGCGAAGCACGTGATGAGAGTCGAAGCCGATCTCGACCTGTGTCAGGGCCACGCCGTGTGCGAGATGGAGGCGCCCGACGTCTTCGTCGTCCCCAAGCACGGCAAGGTCGACATCCTCGACAGCGACCCACCCGAGAACCTGCGCGCGGAGGTCGAGAGTGCCGTGCGTTTCTGCCCGACCCAGGCCCTGCGGATCCTCGCGGACACCGACTCAGAAGGAGAATCCTGATGGCCCCTTTCGACCGCGCCGAAATCGACGAGATGGTGCAACGCTGGGTGGACGAGAACAAGCGCTGCGAGTCGCTCGGCGACTGGAAGCCGCTGGCCGAGATGTACACCGAGGACGCCACGTACGGATGGAACTACGGGCCCAAGGACGACTTCATGGCCGTCGGCCGGGACGAGATCCGTGATCTCGCGCTCGGGCAGGAGATGGACGGGCTCGAGGGCTGGCAGTACCCGTATCAGCAGTTCGTCATCGACGACCGCAGCGGCGACGTCATCGGATTCTGGAAGCAGGTGTCCGAACGCACCCGCGACGACGGCACCCACTATCAGGTCACCGGGATCGGTGGCAGCTGGTTCCGGTACGGCGGGAACTTCCAATGGTCCTGGCAGCGTGACTTCTTCGACTTCGGCAACGTCTCGAGCCTGTTCCTCGAAATGATCACGAACAACGCGATGTCCGACGGCATGAACGCGCGGATCCAGCGAGCGACGTCCGGTCGGCTGCCGGGGTGGTACCCGGTCGGGAACGCACCGGTCCCGCTGTGGTGAGCACGGTGAAGGTTCCGGCGTCGTTCGCGGATCTGTCCCGCGAGGATCTGGCGATCCTCGTGCCGGAACTGCTGCTGTGCGGTCACCTCATCGACCGCTCCGGGATGCCGCACCTCATCGGGGCGTTCGGCCGCGAGGGCATGACGCAGGTCGCGATCGAGGAATGGATGGCGTCGAGCCCGATCTACGCGAGGCGGATGCAGCGCGCGCTGGGGTTCGAGGGCGACGGCGTCGTGACGATCTTCAAGGGTCTGCAACTCGACATCGGTGCGCCGCCCCAGTTCATGGACTTCCGGTACCGCGTAACCGATCACGACCACGGCGAATTCTGGCTGGACCACTGCGGGGCGTTGATGGACGTCGAACCGATGGGCGACGAGTACGTCACGGCCATGTGCCACGACATCGAGGACCCGACGTTCGACGCCACCGCCCTGGCCACCAACCCGCACGCGCAGGTGCGTCCCGTGCACCGTCCGCCGCGACAGCCCGCGGACCGGACACCGCACTGCCTCTGGACGGTCACCATCGACGACGCACATGTGCCGCCCCCGATCCCGGACGGGCTGGTGACGGTGGGGAAGTCGCGGGCGGCGACGGTCGGGCTGTCGCCGATCGACACCGGCGGTCCGGGACAGCACGACTACGCGGGCGCGCTCCTCGCCGACCTGCGGTTCCCGGACTTCTCCCATTCGGCGCTGACCCGGATCGCGGAGGAGGTGTGCGTGCAGCAGCACCTGCTGACACTCGGCTTCCTGCTCGCGGTGCGGGCCCGCACGGACGGCGACGCCGCCCTCGACATCGCTCGCAAGCAACTCACCGGCATCGCCGGCCTCACGTCGGAGCGGATCCGGAACGCGCTGGGGCTGCCCGCCGACCTCGAGGGGCTGGCCGTCGTCCTCGCCGTGCATCCGGCGCTCAATCCCCGTCAGTACGTGGACGTCACGATCTCCCTCGACCACCGACTGCTGCTGACCCTGGGCCGCGAGTGCGGCGCGTCGGAGGACGGGGCGTGGCCGTCCATGATCGACGGCGAGCATCTCGCGCCGTTGACCGCCCTGGTGCGCGGGGTGTCGCCGAAGTTCGCCGTGCAGGTGGTCGAAGAGACGGACACGGCGCTGACGGTGGAGGTCGTGGCCGGTGAACCGCCCGCGAAGGAGGCGCCCGAGGTCGCGCTCACGCGGTTCAGCACCGGGGCCGATTTCGCCTTCACCGATCGAGGGATTCCCCTTCCGCTCACCGTCGTCTGAGAGGACACTCCCCGTGGCCTACAACCTGGCAGATCTGTTCGAGCACTCCGTCGACGTGATGCCCGAGCGGGTGGCGCTGATCTGCGGCGCTCGCCGCGTCACGTACCGGGAACTGGAGGACCGCGCCAACCGGCTGGCCCACCATTTCCTGGACGCGGGACTGACCGCCGGTTCGCACATCGGCGTGCACCTGCACAACTCCATCGAAACCATGGAGACGCTGCTGGCGGCGTACAAGATTCGCGCGGTCCCGGTGAACATCAACTACCGCTACACCAGCGACGAACTCGCCTACGTGTACGGCAACGCCGAACTCGACGCCGTCGTCCACCACCGCATCTACTCGCCGCGCATCGCGGAGGTGCTGCCGTCGCTGCCGAGGATCCGGCACACCGTCGTCGTCGAGGACGATCTCGGCGGCGCCGGTGTGCCCAGCGGCTCGGTGCCGTACGAGGAGGCGCTGTCCGGCAGCGGCGACCGCGACTTCGGTGAACGCAGTTCCGAAGACCTGTTCATCATGTACACCGGCGGCACCACCGGACGCCCCAAGGGTGTGGTGTGGACGCACGAGGCCATCTGGCGCGTCCTCGCCGGCGGCCTCGACTTCTACACCGGTGAGGCGATCGACGACGAGTACCAGCAGTCGCGGGTCGGGTCGCAGGGGGAGCCGACCCTGTGGTTCGCGTTGCCGCCGCTGATCCACGCCGCCGCGATGATGCCGACGTTCACCGCGCTGTTCAGCGGGAACACGGTGCTGCTGGAATCGAAATTCGACGCCGACCGGACGTGGGAACTCGTCGAGCGGCACCGGGTGCAGATCCTCATCATCACCGGCGACGCGATGGGGCGGCCGCTGATCGAGTCCCTCGACCCGGCCCGGACCGACACGTCGAGTCTCGGCGTGGTCGCGTCGGGAGCCGCGCTGTTCTCCCCGGTGATCAAGGACGCGTTCCTCGAGGCGTTCCCGGGGCTGCTGGTGTCCGATTCGATCGGCGCGTCCGAGACCGGTTTCGGGGGAATCGGTTTCGCCACCAAGGGGGAGACGCAGGTGGGTGGTCCCCGGGTCCCGGCGGGGCGGTACGCGCTGGTGATCGACGACGCCGGTCGTCCCGTCGAACCGGGCTCCGGGGTCGACGGCTGGTTCGCCAAGGGCGGATACGTTCCGCAGGGGTACTACAACGACCCGGACAAGACCCGGGAAATCTTCCGTGAGGTCGACGGACGATCGGTGGTCGTCACGGGTGACCGCGCGCGGATCGAGGCCGACGGCTCGATCACCCTGCTCGGTCGCGGCAACATGGTGATCAACACCGGCGGCGAGAAGGTGTTCGCCGAAGAGGTGGAGAGCGCGGTGAAGGCGTACCGCGACGTCTACGACGCCATCGTCGTCGGCGTCCCCGACGAACGGTGGGGGCACCGGGTGTCCGCGGTCGTGCAGGCGCGCGACGGCCGGGGCGTCGACTTCGCCGGCCTCGAGCAGCACGTGCGGCAGAGCCTGGCCGGCTACAAGATTCCGCGGCTGGTGTGGGTGGAAGACACCGTCCAGCGCACACCGAGCGGCAAACCCGACTACCGCTGGGCCCAGGGCGTCACCAAGCAGCGCGACCCCGACCACCGTACGTGAGCGGCGAAGTGTGCTCCCGCACGCTTCGCCACTCACATGCGGGTCAGGCGGGAGCGCGGACGACCAGGACCGTTCCCGGGAATTCGGCGGCGAGTTCCTGACGGCTGTGCTTCACGGCTGCGGTGCCGTAGCCCTTCTTCCGGGCGTCGGGGGAGATCCAGATCGCGACATCGACCTCGCGCCCCGACAATTCGCCGAACACCATGCCGACGGCCGTGTTCTCCTCGGTGTCCTCACACACGAACCACGCGGCGGACTCGTCGTCGACGCGGCTCAGGCCCTCCGTACGCTCCTTCTCGACCCGCTCCTCGGACCACTGCGTGCCCGCGTCGTCGACCTGTTCGACGCAGCGGCGCCGGAACAGGGCGGCGTCCTCGTCGGTCTGGGTGAACGGGCGGAGGCGGAAGTTGCGGCCCGTGCTCGCCGGACGGTCCGTCGACGTCCACTCCAGGGTGGCGTCGAGGTCCTTCAGTTCCGACTGGATGCGGCGCCGCTCGACCTTGGTGAGGCGGCGGAACGTCAGGTTGAGGACGGCTTCCGCGTACGCCTCGGTCGTCTCGAGGAGTCCGGCGACGGTGGTGAGGGCCTCGGCATGGTCCTCACTGTCGACGATGGCGTCGAGAACCTCGTGCCGCTGCTCCAGTGCGCGCAGCAGGACCGCGGTGAGCTCTCGACGGTCGTGTATCCGATCTTGAACCTGTGTACTCATCTGCATTCCTCGCCCTCGGCCGTCGTACAAGTCCGTACGCGTCAATACTGCAAGATGTCCTCCGACATGGCACGCGTTACCCGACGGTACATACAGTGCTATCGGGGCGTGCAGACGACGACGGGGATTGTGCGGTCCGTCCAGGCCTGGTAGTTGTCGAAGTCCGCGTACATGTCGACGAGCCGCGGCCACAGCCGTGCGCGTTCCTCGGGGTCTGCGATATGGGCGGTCATCGGCCGGACCCGCGACTTCACCTGGACCGTCACCTGCGGGTTCGCGCGCAGGTTCAGGTACCACATCGGGTGCTTCGGGAGGCCGCCCTGCGACGCGACGAGGACGATGCGGTCACCGTCCTCGAGGAACAGCAGCGGGCTGATCCGGGGCTCGCCGCTCTTGCGGCCGGTGGTGGTGAGCAGGCAGACGGGCAACCCGCGGGGGAAGGCGCTGCCCACGCGCCACTTGCCGCCCAGTCGCCCGCCCGTCCGCCGGTACAGCACGACGTTGATCTTCGATATCCACTTGATAAAGGAGACCGTCCACTGCGAGTCGAGGCCGGCCGGTCGAGCGGAGCGAGGGGAATCTGGCTCGGGTCGAGCGGGCGCGTTCATCGGGCGGCCCTAGATCCGCTCGATGATGGTGCCGGTGGCGAGGGCGCCGCCGGCGCACATCGTGATCAGGGCCGTCGACCCGTCGGTGCGTTCGAGTTCGTGCAGCGCCGTGGTGATGAGCCGGGACCCGGTGCTGCCCACGGGATGTCCGAGCGCCAGTGCGCCGCCGTTGACGTTCACCCTGTCCATGTCGGGCTCGTGCACCGACGCCCACGACAGCAGCACCGAGGCGAAGGCCTCGTTCACCTCGAACAGGTCGAGGTCGCCGATCTTCATGCCGCTCCGTTCGAGGACGCGTGCCGTGGCCTGGACGGGTCCGTCGAGGTGGAATTCGGGTTCGGAGCCGACGAGCGCCTGGGAGATGATGCGGGCCCGCGGTTTCAGGCCGAGGGCGCGCGCCCGGGCCTCGTCCATCAGCATGACGGCGGCGGCGCCGTCGGAGATCTGGGAGGAGGTGCCTGCCGTGTGGATGCCGCCCTCGAGGACGGGCTTCAGCGTGGCGAGTGACTCCGCGGTGGTGTCGCGCAGACCCTGATCGCGCGTCACGACCCGCGTCTCACCGGTGGGGTTGCCGTCCTTGTCGACGACGGGCGCCGTCACCTGCAGCACCTCCCGGTCGAAACGTCCCTCGTCCCACGCCTGCTTGGCGCGGGCCTGCGAACGCACTCCGAGGGCTTCGACGTCGGTGCGGGTGATGCCGCGGCGGCGGGCGATGCGCTCGGCGGCCTCGAACTGATTGGGCATGTCGATGTCCCAGTCGGCGGGTCTGCGTGGTCCGGCGTTCTCCCCGACGTTCGCCCCGAGCGGCACCTGGCTCATGGCCTCGATGCCGCAGGCGATTCCGACGTCGATCGCGTCCGTGGCGATCAGGCCTGCGATCAGATGGTTGGCCTGCTGCGCGGAGCCGCACTGGCAGTCGATCGTGGTGGCGCCGACCTGCCAGGGCAGTCCGGCGTGCAGCCACGCGGTCCGGGTGATGTTGTTCGATTGCGCACCGGCCTGGGTGACGCAACCACCGATCACCTGCTCCACCAGTTCGGGGTCGATGCCGGAGCGGTCGAGGATGCCCCGCTGAGCGGCGCCGAGGATTTCGGCGGCGTGCAATCCGGACAGCCAGCCACCGCGCTTTCCGATGGGGGTGCGAACTGCCTCGACGATGACGGGTGTGCCCACGGCGGGCTCCTTTCCTTGTTCTCAGAAAATAGAACAGGTTCTGCTATCCGGGCAAGGTCTGAATGAGCTTTCCTTTGCTAGTCGCCCGGCTTGTGCTTCAATGCTAGTAGAACGTGTTCCACATCACTGAGTGGTGTATGGCTTAGGGCAGGAGACAGCAGTGGCGCAGCCCAATCTTCCAGAGGGTTTCGACTTCACCGACCCGGACATCTACGCAGAACGCATCCCCTACCAGGAGTTCGCCGAACTGCGGAAGACTGCGCCGATCTGGTGGAACCCGCAGCCGCCGGAGATCGGTGGCTTCCACGACGACGGCTACTGGGTCGTCAGCAAGCTCGAAGACGTCAAGGAGGTGTCGCGGCGCAGCGACGTCTTCTCCACCCACGAGAACACCGCGATCGTGCGCTTCGCCGACGACATTCCGCGCGAGAACATCGAGATGCAGCGCTTCATCCTCATCAACAAGGACGCGCCCGAGCACACCAAGCTGCGCAAACTCGTCTCCCGCGGTTTCACGCCCCGCGCGATCAACAGTCTGCGCGAAGAACTCACCGAGCGCGCCGAGAAGATCGTGAAAGAGGCCGCCGAATCGGGAGCCGGCGACTTCGTCACCCAGGTGGCGTGTGAGCTTCCGCTGCAGGCGATCGCCGAGTTGCTCGGCGTGCCGCAGGAAGATCGGCTGAAGGTGTTCGACTGGTCGAACCAGATGACGGGCTACGACGACCCCGAACTGGACATCGACCCGCAGGCCGCGTCGATGGAAATCCTCGGCTACGCGTATCAGATGGCGGACGAGCGCAAGAAGTGCCCCGCCGACGACATCGTGACGACGCTGATCGAAGCGGACATCGATGGAAATGAGCTCTCTCCGGAGGAATTCGGCTTCTTCGTGATCCTGCTGGCGGTCGCGGGCAACGAGACCACCCGCAATGCCATCACACACGGCATGATGGCGTTCCTCGACCATCCCGATCAGTGGGAGCTCTACAAGAAGGAGCGCCCCAAGACGGCGGCCGACGAGATCGTCCGGTGGGCGACGCCGGTCAACTCGTTCCAGCGCACCGCTCTCGAGGACACCGAGCTCGGCGGCGTGCAGATCAAGAAGGGTCAGCGGGTCGTAATGCTGTACGGTTCCGCGAATTTCGACGAGGACGCCTTCGAGAATCCGGAGAAGTTCGACATCCTGCGGGAGAACAACCCGCACGTCGGCTTCGGCGGCACGGGCGCGCACTTCTGCCTCGGAGCCAACCTCGCCCGCCTCGAAATCGATTTGATCTTCAATGCGATTGCGGATCACCTGCCCGATATCAGTAAGCTGGGAGATCCGCGGCGGTTGCGCTCGGGCTGGCTCAACGGTATCAAGGAGTTTCAGGTCGATTACAAGACCGCCTCAGGCGGTTGCCCGGTCAGACACTGACCCCCTGATTCAGCGGCGTCGGAGGGCACCCTCATCCTCTCCGACGCCGCTGTTCCCTTTCTGTCCGAGGAGGGTGGGAGCAGGTCATGACTGTGCGGTCCGTCGTCCACGACCTGGGTGCCGGTTTCTCGGCGCCGGGAGACCCGCGTGTCACCGCCGCCCTCGGCGCGTTCCTTCGCCGCCTGGACGACACGCCCCGACTGCTCGGGTTCGGCGAGCCTCTGCACGGGGAGGAGGGTTTTCTGCTGCTCCGCAATCAGATGTTCCGGTACCTCGTCGAACGCGAGGGCTACCGTTCCATCGCGATCGAAAGCAGTTGCCTGAACGGGATACTCGTCGACACCTTCGTGAGGGGCGCCAGCGGCCCGCCGTTCGACGACGTCATGGAACACGGTTTCAGCCACGGCTTCGGTGAGTCCCGGGCCAACCGCGACCTGATCCGATGGATGGCCGACTACAACAGCCGACGCGAACCCGAGGAGCACGTGCGGTTCTTCGGTTTCGACGGCCCCATCGAGATGACGTCCGCCGACAGCCCCCGGCAGGCCCTGATCTTCCTCGACACCTACCTGCGGTCCCACCTCGACGCGAGGGATCTGCCCTGCACTCCGGAGCGGATCTCCGCGCTGATCGGCGACGACGACCGCTGGAGCGACCCGGCCGTCGCCATGGACCCGACCCGATCCGTCGGTGCCACCGCCGAGGCCGGGCAGTTGCGTCTGATCGCCGACGACCTGATGACGCTGCTGGCGTCGGAGGCGCCTCGCCTCGTCGCTGCGGGCACGCGTGACGACTGGCGGGAGGCCGAACTGCACGGCCGTGTCGCCGCCCGCCTGCTCAGCTATCACGCCGGAATGGCGGAGAACTCCCCACGCCGCATCACGAGGCTCCTCGGGATCCGCGACACCCTCATGGCGGACAACCTGTCCGCGCTGGTGCGGCGGGAGGCCGATCGGGGCCCGACGTTCGTGTTCGCCCACAACGGCCACCTGCTGAAGGGGGAGACCCACTGGGATCTCGCCGGAATGCACCTGCGCTGGTGGTGCGCCGGCGCCCACCTGGACCTGCGATTCGGCGGCGCGTACACCGTCATCGGGTCCGCGGTCGGCGAGGCGCCCGGTCACGGCATCGGACAGCCGCCACCGGGCACCCTCGAGGATCTGCTCTTCGCGGTCGGCGAGAGTTGTCTCGTGCCTGCCGCGGCGGTGGCGGACGCCGTCCGCGGCGCGGAGAAGCGCGCCGACCCGTCGAGCAACTCCACGTACTTCCCGCTCGACCCCGCGTGCCTCGGCGAACTCGACGCCGTCCTCTTCGTCCGGCACCTCGACGAGGCCGTCGGGTGATCCGAATCCTCAGGCCTTGCGCAGTGTCTTCATCGCCCGTTCGACTTCCCAGAAGGCCCGCAGCGACGTGATCTTGCCTTCGTCGTTCACGCGGTAGACGAACACGCCCTCGGCGTCGATCTGCGATCCCGCCACCGTGGACCGGATGGTCCCGATGTTCACGTTCTCGTTGCCGCACACCAGTGAATCGGTGATGAGGAATTCGAGCGATTCGGTGGTCGCGATCGTCATGTCGTAGAACCGGGAGATCGCGTCGAGGCCGTGGTGCCCCTTGCCTTCGGGGTCGAAACCCGAAGGGCCGACGGGATCTTCGACGCACGCGTCCTCGGCGAACAGGGCCAGCCATTCCTCTTTGCGCCTGCCGCTGGCGGCCGCGCGGGACGCCTGCCCGGCGAGGCGGGCGGGATGGTCGGTCGTCGTCATGTCCACACTCCTATCCGATGTACTGATCGGCGAATTTGCGCAGCGACTCCTGCTTGGCGTCCAGGGGTCCGTCGAAGCCGATGCCGTCGAACACCCACGGGACGACGATCGTGTCGGTCACTCCGGCGTCCGCGAGTTCGGCGTAGCCGTCCTTGCCGAAACGGTCGATGCAGACGGTCTGGATCTCGTACGGCAGTTCGGCGCGGCCGTACTCCTGCCGCAGTTCCCGCAGTCGCGCGATGACCTGCACGAGATCGTCGAACTTGATCATCGCCGACGTCCAGCCGTCACCGACCCGGGCCGCGCGGCGCAGGGCCACGTCGGTGTGGCCGCCGACGTAGAACGGCACCGGCTTCGTCGGGGCCGGGCTCATCTGCAGGCGGTCGAAGTCGTAGAACTCACCGTGATACTCGACCATCCCGCCGCCGAGGATCAGCTTGATGACGTCGATCATCTCGTCGACGCGGGCGCCGCGTTTCGCGTACGGCACCCCGCACCATTCGAATTCCTCGGGTGCCCAGCCGATCCCGACACCGAAACCGAACCGGTTGCCGATCAGGTTGGCCACCGATCCCACCTGGCGGGCCAGGAGCACCGGATTGCGGGACCCCAGCTTGAGGACCTGGGTGTAGAACTCGATCGTCGACGTCACCGCGCCCATGGCGGCCGCCGCGATCAGCGGATCCACCCACGGCGTCTCCTCGGTCCACATCCGGGAGCCGTCCGGTGTGTACGGGTAGTCGGCGCTCTGCTTCTCCATGAAGAACAGCGAGTCGGGGAGTGCGATGGACGAGAACCCGCACTCCTCGGCTGTTTTCGCGAGAGCCGGCAACTGATCGAGGGGATTCATGGCGATGCCGACGGTGAATTTCACTGGTGACGTCCCTACTACTAGTTGTTCGGCCGGTCGGAACCGACCACCCACATCGAGAAGTACTGCGAACCGCCGCCGTAGGCGTGGCCGAGTGCCTTGCGCGCGTCCTTCACCTGGTGGTCGCCGGCGCGGTGCATCACCTGCATCGCCGCCTCGGCGAACCGGATCATCCCGGAGGCGCCGATCGGGTTGGACGACAGGACGCCACCCGACGCGTTGAGCGGAAGCCGCCCACCGATGGCCGTCTCGCCGGCCTCGGTGAGCTTCCAGCCCTCGCCCTCGGCGACGAAGCCCAGATTCTCGAGCCACATCGGTTCGAACCAGGAGAAGGGGACGTAGATTTCGGCGACGTCGATCTCGTCGAGCGGATCCTTGATGCCCGCGGCCTTCCACAGCGCGGCCGACGCGTCCCGGCCCGCCTGCGGATTCACTTGGTCGCGTCCGGCGAACGTGGTGGGCTCGGTGCGCATCGCGGTCGCGTGAATCCAGGCCACCTCACGTCCGTCCGCAACGACCTGCTCGGCGGCCTCCTCGTTGCCGATCACCAGCGCGCAGGCGCCGTCCGAGGACGGGCAGGTCTCGTCGTAGCGGATGGGGTCCCACAGCATCTGCGAGGCCTGCACCGATTCGAGGGTGATGTCGGGCTGCTTGAGATGGGCGTACGGGTTGAGGCTGCCGTTCAGCCGGTCCTTCACCGCCACCATCGCGCCGACGTGATCGGGTGCGCCGGACCGCCGGATGTACGAGCGGACGTGCGGGGCGAAGTACCCGCCCGCGCCCGCTCCGACCGGCATGTGGAACGGAATGGGGGTGGACAGCGCCCACATGGCGTTCGACTCGGACTGCTTCTCCCACGCCACCGTCAGGACCCGCTTGTGCACTCCCGACTTCACGAGGCTCGCCGCCACGCAGGCGGTCGAACCGCCGACCGAACCCGCCGTGTGCACACGCAGGAGCGGTTTGCCGTTGGCGCCCAGTGCGTCCGACATCGCGAGTTCCGGCATCATCGACCCCTCGAACAGGTCGGGGGCCTTGCCGATCACGACGGCGTCGATGTCGTCCCAGCCCACCCGCGCGTCTTCCAGCGCGCGGTCGATCGCCTCGCGCACCAGCCCGGCCATGGACACGTCGTGCCGCTTCGCCACGTAATGGGTCTGACCGGTGCCCAGTACGGCGGCCAATTGATTCGCCATCAGTTGCGTCCCTCCAAGACTGCGACCAGATTCTGTTGCAGCACAGCACCACTCGTGGCGTGCGCCAGCGTGCGCCCGGCGTTGCCGTCCATGATGGCCTTGGCTGCGTAACCTATGCGTTCGAGACCCGCCGAGAACATCGGGTTCCCGCTCAGCGGGCCACCCGACGGATTGATCGTCGTCGCCTCGGACAGCCCGATCGCCTCGCGGAGAATCAGTTCCTGATGGGTGAACGGGCCGTGCAACTCGGCCACGTCGATGCCGCCGACGTCCCCGCCGGTGGCCGCCCGCGCCGACGCCGCCGTCGACGGCGAGACCGTCAGGTCACGGGCACCGAAGTTCGGGGAGTCGATCCGATGCTCGATCCCGGTGATCCACGCCGGTCGCTCGCACAGCTCGCGGGCACGGTCTCCGGCCGCGAGAACGACGGCGGCGGCGCCGTCCGTGATCGGCGCGCAGTCGTGGGCGCGCAAGGGGTCCGCGACGAACGGGCGGGCGAGCAGCGCGTTGATGTCGACGTGCCCCGACAACTGAGTGTTCGGGTTGCTCTCCGCCGCCGCCCGGCTGCGGGCCGCGACGGCGGCCATCTCCTCGGCCGTCCACTTCCCGGCGTCGAGTCCGAGGCGGGCCTGCAGTCCGGCGAGCGAGACGGAGTCGAGGGCGAGAGGCGCGACCAGGTAGGGGTCGAGTTGCATGGACAGGACCTTGCGGAGGTTGCCGGCCGAGGACTTCCCGAACCCGTACACCAGGGCCGTGTCGACCTCGCCGGTCATGATCTTGATCCAGGCCTCGTAGAACGCCCAGGCGGCGTCCATCTCCACGTGCGACTCGTTGATCGGCGGTACCGCGCCGATCGAGTCGACCGCGGAGATGAACGAGAACGCACGGCCGGCCAGGTAGTCCGAAGATCCCGAACACCAGAAACCGATGTCGGACTTGGTGATCCCGAGATCCTCGTACAGCTGCTGGAAGCAGGGGACCAGCATCTCGACGCCGTTGGTGGTGCCGGTGGTCTCACGCACGTGGGGTGCGTGCGCGAACCCGACGACTGCGATATCTGTCATTGTGCCGCGCCCTCACAGGTGGTGTTTGTAGGTGTCGTACTCGGCGTCGGGCTCACCCGTCGGCCTGAAGTACTCGATGTTCTCGAGCGTGTAGCCCCACTCCTCGCGGGGCTTCCACTTGGCTTCCACGCGCATGCCCATCCGCACGTCGGCGGCGTCGCAGTCGAGGATCAGGTGCAGGAACGCGATGTCCGCGCCGTCGAGCAGCACGTACGCGGCGACGTACGGCGGCGTGATCCGCTGCCCGAGGAACGGGACGTTCACGATGCAGAACGTCGTGACGATGCCCCGGTCCGGCAGTTCCACCTGCTCCTTCGTGGGGATGCCGTCGGTCGGGTTGGCGCTGCGGGGCGGGATGTACACCTTGCCGCCCGGCCCGGTGCGGCCACCGATCAGCTTGCCCTCCTTCAACCCTCGGAGGTAGAAGCTCTCCTCGGCGGAGGCGGAATGCATGTAGTCGAGATCGATGGGGGTGGTGACCATCGTGACCGCGTCCGACTCCTGAGACGGTCCGGGTTCGCCGGCCGACTCCCCGGGTTCGAAGCACACGATGTCCTGGATCCGGCCGACGCGGTCACGCGCCCATCGCGCCCGCACCCGCATGCCGGTGCTCATTCCGGCGGGGGAGTGGACGTCCACGGCATGCACCAGAGAAGTGTCGGCGCCGTCCAATGTGATGAGGGCCCATGCGAAGGGAGTGGTGAGAGGTTGCCCGGCAATGGGTTCCGGCATCCACGTCCAGCTCACCACCGTCCCGGCGTCGGACACCCCGACGAAGTCGGTGAGGGGTTCGGCGGTGTCCGGGTCGAATTCGGGCGGTGGGACGTAGACGCGTCCGTCCGAGCCGCGGGCGCCGATGACCTTGCCGTCGCGCAGCGCGGTCACGAAGGCGCCGATGGTCGGGCCCACCGATCGGGTGTAGTCGAATTGAAGTTTCAGCGGGGCGCTCAACGGTTCGTTCGAGAATTTTTCGGCCACCGCGCTCTTTCCCATGCTCACAACTTCGAGTAGAACAGGTTCTAGTGTTTGTGGCAAGGGTCACTTCTGACGACGGTCGATGCGGAGGCACACGATGAAGCTCGGGTTGCAACTCGGATACTGGGGCGCACAGCCGCCCACCAACGCCCCGGAGTTGATCGCCGCCGCCGAAGCAGAAGGATTCGACGCCGTCTTCGCCGCCGAATCCTGGGGATCCGACGCCTTCACCCCCCTCGCCTGGTGGGGATCGAGCACCGACCGCGTCCGCCTCGGCACGTCCGTCGTGCAGATCTCCGCGCGCACACCCACCAGCACCGCCATGCACGCCCTCACCCTCGACCACCTCAGCGGCGGCCGCGCCATCCTCGGCCTCGGCGTCTCCGGGCCGCAGGTCGTCGAAGGCTGGTACGGGCAGCCGTTCACCAAACCGCTCGCCCGCACCCGCGAATACGTCTCCATCGTCCGCAAGGTGCTGTCGCGGCAGGAACCCGTCACCAGCGACGGCCCGCACTTCCCCCTGCCCTACACCGGACCCGGCAGCACCGGACTCGGGAAACCGCTCAAACCCATCACCCACCCCCTCCGCGCCGACATCCCGATCTGGCTCGGCGCCGAAGGCCCCAAGAACGTCGCGCTCACCGCCGAGATCGCCGACGGCTGGCTCGCCATCTACTACTCACCCCGTCTCGCCCCCATGTACAACGAATGGCTCGACGAAGGCTTCGCCCGCCTCGGCGCCCGCCGCACCCGCGAAGACTTCGAAGTCGCGGCCACCTGCCAGGTGATCGTCACCGACGACCGCGCCGCCGCCATCGCCGGCCTCAAACCGATCACCGCCCTCTACGTCGGCGGCATGGGCGCCCCCGAACTCAACTTCCACGCCCAGGTCTACACCCGCATGGGCTACGGCGAGCAGGTCGACGAAATCGGACGCCTCTTCCGCGCAGGCCGCAAAGACGAAGCCGCCGCCGTCGTCCCCGACGACATGGTCACCGAAACCATGATCATCGGCAACGTCGACGAAGTCCGCGCCGACGTCAAACGCTGGGCCGACGCCGGCGTCACCATGCTCCTCGTCTCCTGCCGCGACGCCGACCACGTCCGCGAACTCTCCGCCGCGGTCCTGGGCTGACCCCGCCCGCCCCGGCTGCCCCCTCCGGGTCTTGGTCTTCGGACGAACGGGACGCTCGTTGCGTCAGATCGAACGAGCGTCCCGTTCGTTCGAGCCGGGTAGGTGAAGTTATCCACAGGCACGCAGATTCGGCCTGTCGTGTCGCACCCTCCGCTGGCAGCATGAGGTGATGCGACGGGGGATTTGGGGACAGCGGCCGGAGTTGCTCGATCAGGTGGGGGTGGCCGGCGTCGTCCGGACGTCGGAACTCGAACGCCTCGGATTGGCGCGATCGACGATCTCGGCGCGCTGTCGGTCCGGCGGACCGTGGCAACGGCTGCTGCCGGGGATCGTGCTCCTCCAGAACGGGCAGCCGTCGTTCCAGCACAGGGTGTTGGCGGCGCTACTGTTCTGCGGCCGGAACTCACTCGTCACGGGACGTTCCGCTCTGCGGTGTCACGGATTCGGGAGCTACTCCGGTGACGTGGATGTACTCGTCGCGGTCGATCGTCGGGTGCAGTCCACGGGTTTCGTCAAGGTCGAACGCACGTCGCGTATGCCCGAGGCCGAGTTGCGCGGAGATGTCGCCTGCGCGCCGTTGCCGAGAGCCCTGCTCGACGCCGCACGCAGGTGCACGACCGTCGACGCGGCGCGCGCGACGATCGCGGAAGTCGTCCAGCGCGGAGCGGTCACGGCGGATGAACTCGCCGTCGAACTCGACGCCGGAAGTGGTCGTGGATCAGCCATCCCGCGAATTGTTCTGCAGGAAATGAAGGCCGATGTGCACTCGGTCGCCGAGGCCCACGCGCGCCGGCTGTGGCTGCGCAGTGGCCTTCCCGAGATGGTGTTCAACAGGAAGATCGTCGACATCGACGGACGGTTCATCGCGATGCCGGACGGTTGGATCGACGAGGTCGCGCTCGCGTGGGACATCGACTCGCTCGATTGGCACCTCGCACCTCGGCAGTACAAGCACACCGTCGAGCGGCGGACACGCATGCAGAACGCCGGCATCATCGTGCTACCGACCTTGCCGAGCGCTGTCCGCGACCAGCCTGAGCAGGTCGTCGCCGACCTGAGGGCTCACTTCGAACTCGCTGCGTCGCGTCCCCGGCCGAGCGTTCGGATGTTGTCCTAGCCGCCCCGCCTGCGGGACGAACGGGACGCTCGTTCGATCTAACGCAACGAGCGTCCCGTTCGTCCGGAAGGGGGCGGGGCGGGCTCGGCGAGGGGGAGGGGTCAGCGGCCCTCGAACTTCGGCGCCCGTTTCTCGGAGAAGGCGCGGGGGCCTTCCTTCGCGTCGGCGCTCGTGAAGACCTCGGTGCCGAGGGCGGCGTCGATCCGGAAGGCTTCTTCCTCGTGCATGCCTTCGGTGTCGCGGATGGTCTTGAGGATCGCCTGGACGGCGAGGGGGCCGTTGGCGGAGATGAGGTCGGCGAGTTCGAGGGCCTTGTCGAGGGCCTGGCCGTCGGGGACGACGTGCCCGATGAGGCCGATCTCCTTGGCCTCGGGGGCCTTGATGTGACGTCCGGTGAGCAGGATGTCGGCTGCGACGGTGTACGGGATCTGCCGGACGAGGCGCACCGCGGAGCCGCCGAGGGGGAACAGACCCCATTTTGCTTCGGACACACCGAATTTGGCGCTCTCGCCGGCGACGCGGATGTCGGTGCCCTGCAGGATCTCGGTGCCGCCGGCGATGGCGGGACCCTCGACTGCGGCGATGAGGGGTTTGGTGAGGCGTCGTCCCTTCAGTAGCGCCTCGATCTTGGACAGGTCCCAGTCGCCGCCGGAGAACGAGTCGCCGGGGTGCTGAGACGTCATGGCCTTGAGGTCGGCGCCCGCGCAGAATGCGCCGCCTGCGCCGGTGAGGATGGCGACCCGGATGTCCGGGTCGGAGTCGACCTGATCCCACGCGTCCCGCATGATCGCCATCATTTCGCCGGACAGCGCGTTCTTCGCCTCGGGGCGGTTCATCGTGACGATCAGGACGTGCCCGCGTTTCTCGACGAGGCAGTGCGGCGACTGTGCCGAAATGTCGGATTTCTCGGTCGTTGTAGAGGACACTGAAGTCTCCCGAAGGGTGTGTGAGCTGGCTCTCAAATTGGGTCTTGCCAGAAACGGTAACACGTTCTACTTTGTTGACGTGGCCCTTAATATCGCAGACCTCGTAGAGCACGCAATCGACCTCGTTCCGGACCGCGTCGCGTTGGTGTCCGACGACCGGGAAGTGACGTACGCGCAGATGGAGGAGAGGGCCAATCGCCTCGGCCACTACCTGCGTGAACAAGGTGTCCGGCCCGGTGACAAGGTGGGCATCTACTGCCGCAACACCATCGAGGCCATCGAGGCCATGGTGGCGGTCTTCAAGATCCGCGCGGTGATGGTGAACGTCAACTACCGGTACATCGAGAACGAGTTGCAATACATCTTCGACAATTCGGACATGGTCGCGCTCGTCCACGAACGCCGGTACTCCGACAAAGTGGCGAACGTGCTCCCCGAGGCGCCGCTCCTGAAGACCACCGTCGTGGTCGAGGACGGCACCGATCTCGATTACGTCGGTGTCGAGTACGAGGCGGCGCTGGCGCAGGGTTCCCCCGACCGCGATTTCGGCGAGCGCAGCAATGACGACCTGTACATGCTCTACACCGGTGGCACCACCGGAAAGCCGAAGGGCGTGATGTGGCGCCACGAGGACGTCTGGCGGGTGCTCGGCGGCGGCATCAACTTCATGACCGGTGAATACGTCGAGGACGAGTGGGATCTCGCGAAGCTCGGGGCCGAGAGCCCCGGCATGACCCGCTTCCCGATCCCGCCGATGATCCACGGCGGCAGCCAGTGGGCGGTGTTCCAGAGTCTGTTCGGCGGCGGAAAGTGCGTCATGCACCCCGAATTCGACGGCCACGACGTGTGGCGGATCGTCGACCAGCACAAGGTCAACCTGATCTTCATCACCGGTGACGCGATGGCGCGCCCGATGCTCGACGCGCTGGTGGAGGGCAACGAGGCGAGCGGCGAACCCTACGACCTGTCGTCGCTGTTCCTGATGGCGAGTTCGGCGGCGCTGTTCTCGCCCAGCATCAAGGAGAAGTACCTCGAACTGCTGCCCAACCGGATGATCACCGACTCGATCGGTTCGTCCGAGACCGGTTTCGGCGGTCTCAGCGTGGTCGCGAAGGGCGATTCACATGGTGGCGGCCCGACGGTGAAGATCGACGCGTCCACCTCCGTCCTCGGCGAGGACGGCAACCCGGTCGAACCCGGCTCCGGCGTGGTCGGCATCCTGGCGCGCCGGGGGCACATCCCGATCGGCTACTACAAGGACGAAGAGAAGACCAAGGCCACGTTCAAGGAGATCAACGGCATCCGCTACTCCATCCCGGGCGATTTCGCGCAGGTGGAGGCGGACGGGACGGTGACGATGCTGGGCCGCGGCTCGGTGTCGATCAACAGCGGCGGCGAGAAAATCTTCCCCGAAGAGGTCGAGGGCGCACTGAAGTCGCATCCCGACGTCTTCGACGCCCTGGTTGTGGGTATTCCCGACGAACGCTTCGGCCAGCGCGTCGCTGCGGTCATCCAGACCCGCGGAGCGGCGCGCCCGAGTCTGCACGAGATCGCGGACGCGGCCCGCAAGGAGATTGCGGGATACAAGGTTCCGCGCAGTCTGTGGTTCGTCGACGAGATCAAGCGCTCGCCGGCGGGCAAACCCGACTACCGCTGGGCCAAGGAACAGACCGAGACCCGCCCGGCCGACGACCACAACGGCAACGGTTCGCCCGAAAGTAAAGGCGCGTAAATGCACACGAGTCTGAGCGAGAAGTTCGGCATCGAGTACCCGGTCTTCGGGTTCACGCCGTCCGAACACGTGGCGGCGGCGATCTCCCGCGCCGGCGGCCTGGGCGTGCTCGGCTGCGTCCGGTTCAACGACCCCGAGGAACTCGAAGCCGTCCTGTCCTGGATGGACGAGAACACCGACGGCAAGCCGTACGGCGTCGACATCGTGATGCCCGCCAAGGTTCCCACCGAGGGCACGTCGGTGGACCTCGAGTCGCTGATCCCCGCGGAACACCGCGCGTTCGTCGACCGGACCCTGTCCGAGCTGGGGGTGCCGCCGCTGGATTCGGGTGCCGAACACGCGACCGGTGTGCTCGGCTGGCTGCACTCGGTGGCGCGGTCGCACGTCGACGTCGCCCTGAATCATCGAATTGCGTTGATCGCCAACGCCCTCGGCTCGCCGCCGAAGGACGTCATCGACCAGGCGCACGAGAAGGGTGTTCCGGTGGCCGCGCTGGCCGGCGCCGTGGAGCACGCGCGCAGGCACGTCGCGAACGGTGTCGACATCGTCATCGCGCAGGGGTACGAGGCCGGAGGACACACCGGGGAGATCGCATCGATGGTGCTGGTACCCGAGATCGTCGATGCCATCGGTGATTCCGCCGCAGTTCTGGCTGCCGGTGGCATCGGCAGCGGACGTCAGGTCGCCGCCGCGCTGTCGCTGGGAGCGGGCGGGGTGTGGATGGGGTCGTACTGGCTCACCACCTCCGAATACAAGCTCGGCAGCGCGTCGGCCGAGGGCCCGTCCGCCATCCAGCGCGCCCTGCTCGGCGCGACATCCGCCGACACGGTGCGGTCCCGGATCTACTCGGGCAAGCCGGCGCGCCTGCTCAAGACCAAGTGGACCGACGCGTGGTCGAAGCCGGACGCGCCGGCGCCGCTGCCGATGCCGCTGCAGAATCTGCTGGTCAGCGAGGCGCATCAGCGGATCGCCGCGTCGGAGAACCCGGATGTCGTGGCGATGCCGGTGGGGCAGATCGTCGGGCGGATGAACGAGATCCGGCCGGTGGCCGACGTGATGGACGAATTGATCAAGGGCTTCGACTCGGCGGTCTCCCGCCTCGACAGTTTCCGGTAGCCGCAGGTGAGTGGCAAAGTTTGCGCCAGCACACTTTGCCACACACCTGGGGGAGTAT
>NZ_JBHUSF010000057.1:0-36365 GCF_042673295.1 Rhodococcus sp. NPDC057014 | reverse complement strand
GACTTCATGTATCCCGTGTCGTCGCGGTCGCGCACCCCGCAGTCGAGGTACTGCTGGTGCAGGGCGGCGAGGGCGTCCTCGTCGATCTCGACACCGAGCCCCGGCGTCGTCGGCACCGCGACCGCGCCGTCGACGAACTTCAGCACACCCGGCTTGACGACGTCCTCGGTCTTCCACGGCCAGTGCGTGTCACACGCGTACGTGAGGTTCGGGGTGGCGCCGGCGAGGTGCACCATCGCGGCCAGGCTGATCCCGAGATGCGAATTCGAGTGCATCGACAGGCCCAGGCCGAAGTTGTCGCAGATCCCGGCGAGCAGCCGCGACCGCTGCAGGCCACCCCAGTAGTGATGATCCGACAGCACGACCTGCACCGAATCCTTCAGCACCGCAGGCTTGAGCTGATCGAACGCGACGACGCACATGTTCGTGGCCAGCGGCATCTTCGCCTCACGCGCCACCTCGGCCATGCCGTCGAGACCGGGTGTGGGGTCCTCGAGGTATTCGACGATGCCGTCGAGTTCCGACGCCACCCGGATGGACGTGTCGACGGTCCACGCGGCGTTGGGGTCGAGGCGCAGCGGCAGGTCGGGGAACGCGGCGCGCAGCGCCTTGATGCCGGCGATCTCCTCGTCCGGGGAGAACACGCCGCCCTTGACCTTGATGGCCTCGAAGCCGTACTCGCCGATCATCTTCTGCGCCTGGCGGACCAGACCGTCGGGGTCGATCGCCTCGCCCCATTCGTCGTGCTCGGCGCCGGGGTGCCCGGCCCACTTGTAGAACAGGTAGGCGCTGAACGGAACCGCGTCGCGCACCTTGCCGCCGAGAAGATCGGACACCGGCCTGCCGAGCGCCTTGCCCTGCACGTCGAGACACGCCACCTCGAACGGGGAGAACACGCGGTCGGTGGTGCTGGCCGTGGTGATCATGCCCGCGACGCCGTCGCCGCCCGTGACGGTCAGGGTGGCGATCTTCGCGTCGATCGCCGCGCGGATCGCGTTGAGCGCGAACACGTCCAGCCCGACGATCGCCTCGGCGGCCGCCTCGAGCCGGAGCAGGTGGGCCGTGTCGGCGTACGTTTCACCGAGTCCGACGAGACCGCCGTCCGTGTCGAGCTGGATGATCGCGCGCAGCGCGTAGGGCTGGTGCACGCCGACGGTGTTGAGGAGCGGCGGGTCGACGAACGCGACGGGCGTGATCCGTGCGCCGGTGATCCGGATCGGTGCGGCAGTCATCAGACCGCCGCCTGCACGGCGAGAGCGTCGGCGAGCACGGCGCGGCCTGCCGCGGTGATCCGCGCGAGCTCCCGCACGTGCACGTCGCTCGTGGGGACGAGCGGCGGCCGCACGGGCCCGGCGTCGATACCTTCCATCGCGACACCCGACTTGATCAGCGACACCGCGTATCCGGGCACCTGGTCGCGCAGGCGCACCAGGGGGTGGAAGAAGTCGCGGAGCAGTGCGTCGGTGAGTTCCTGGTTGCCGGATTCGAGTGCGTCGTAGAAGCCGAGCGCGAGTTCCGGCGCGAAGGCGAACGTGGCGGACGAATACAGCGTGACACCGATCGCGCGGTACGCCTGCTGCGTCACCTCGGCGGTGGGCATCCCGTTGAAGAACAGGAACTGCTTGCCGGACGGGGCGAGCGCGTCCTTCACCGCACGGACGATGCGGCCCACCTTGTCGAGGTCACCGGTGCCGTCCTTGAAACCGACGACGGTCGGGAACTGCGCGACCTCCACCGCTGCCGCCTCGTCGAAGCGGGCGTTGCCGCGGTTGTAGACGACGAGCGGCAGGTCGGTGGTCTCGGCGACCGCGCGGGTGTAGTCCACCAGTCCGGCCTGCGGCATCGTCACCAGGTACGGCGGGAGCAGCAGGATGCCGTCGGCGCCGTTGGCCTTCGCGCTGGCAGCGAACTCCTTGGCCTGCTGCACGGAACCGCCTGCGCCGGCGAAGACGGGGACCCGTCCGGCGACGACCTCCGTCGCCTTGGCGACGATCTTGCCGAACTCTTCCAGCCCGAGGGCATGGAATTCGCCTGTGCCGCAGGCGATGAAGACACCTCCGGGGCCGGCGTCGACGCCCTTGGCGACGTGCTCGGCGAGCCGGTCGTAGTCGACGTCGCCGGAAGCTGTGAACGGGGTGACGGGGAAGAACAGGACGCCGTCGAGCATGGGGAACTCCTTCACGAGGGAAAAATCAGGCTTGGGTGAGTCGGCCGTCGATGCGACGCCACAACTGGTCGGGGTTGCCGTCGGCGATGGCGGCGGGGAGCAGCGAGCGCGGAACATCCTGGTAGGCAACGGGCCGCAGGAACCGTTCGATCGCCAGCGAACCCACGGATGTGGTGCGCGAGTCGGACGTCGCGGGGTGCGGGCCACCGTGCACCATCGCGTGCCCGACCTCGACCCCGGTGGGCCAGCCGTTGAACAGGATTCGCCCGGCCTTGAGCTCGAGGACGGGCAGCAGGCGGCCTGCCTCGTCGAGATCGGCGTCGTCGACGTGGACGGTCGCGGTCAGCTGGCCTTCCAGCTTCGCCGCCACGGCGCGCACCTGCTCCGCGTCGCGGCAGCGGACGATCAGGCTGGACGAGCCGAACACCTCCTGCTGCAACACCTCCGACCCCAGGAACGTGTCGGCGGGGGCGCTGAACAGCGCTGCCCGACCGGTGTTCGGTGCGTCGGATTCGGTGCCGCGGGCCTCCACGGTCGCGGCGCCGCTGAGCGCGGTGACGCCGTCGGCGTAGCAGCCGGCGATGTTCGGGGTGAGCATCGGGGTGGGCGTGCTCTCGGCGACCGCGGCGCGCGCGGACTCGACGAACGAGGTGAGTCCGGGACCGTCGACCGCGATGACGAGACCGGGGTTGGTGCAGAACTGTCCGGAACCGAGGGTCAGCGACCCGACGAAGGCGCGACCGAGTTCGGCGCCGCGGGTGGTGAGCGCGTTCTCGAGGAGGAACACCGGGTTGATCGAACTCATCTCCGCGTACACCGGGATCGGTTCCGGGCGTCCCGCGGCTGCCGCGACCAGAGCGGTTCCGCCGGAACGGGATCCGGTGAATCCGACGGCCTTGATGCGCGGATCCGTGACCAGCGCGGTGCCGAGCCCGCGGCCCGAGCCGAACAGCAGGGAGAACGTCCCCGCAGGCATGCCGGTGCTCGCGACGGCGTCGGCGATGGCGCGTCCGACGAGTTCGGACGTGCCCGGGTGCGCGTCGTGGGCCTTCACGACGACGGGGCAGCCCGCCGCCAGTGCCGAAGCGGTGTCGCCGCCGGCGACGGAGAACGCGAGGGGGAAGTTGCTGGCGCCGAACACCGCGACCGGTCCGAGCGGGACCTTCCGCTGGCGGATGTCGGCACGCGGCAACGGCGTGCGGTCGGGCAGCGCGGGATCGATGCGGGCACCGTTCCAGCCGCCGTCGCGCAGGACGCCGGCGAACAGCCGCAGCTGTCCGGAGGTGCGGCCCACCTCGCCGGTGACGCGGCCCTGGGGGAGTCCGGATTCGGCACACACCCGGGCGATCAGCGTCTCGCCGAGCGCCTCGATGTTGTCGGCGATCGTCTCGAGGAACCGGGCGCGCTCCTCCGACGTCGTGGCGCGGTACGGCGCGAACGCCTCGGCGGCGGCGGCGCAGGCGGCGTCGACGTCCCGGTCGTCACCGTGCGCGAAGCCGGGCTCGAGCTGGTGGCCGGTGGCGGGGTCGATGCCGTGGACGGTCGTGCCGGAACCCTGCACGGGGTTGCCCGCGATGATCATCTGTCCGGTCACGTCGGTCCGGTTCACCGTTGCTGTCATGATGCGATCCTCGAATTCTCGTCTGCGTTTCGTATGGTCCGGTGACGGGTCATTTGGTGGCCAGGGTGTCGTCGGGTGCCACCTCTGCGACGTTCGCGACGTCGTCGATGTCTTCCTTGTCGCGCCGGAAGTACGTCACCGCCGCCGCGGCGGCCAGGGCGAACAGCGACAGCACGATCAGGCCCATCGTCACCGTGCCGGTCTGCTCCTTGATGACACCGAAGCCGAACGGGGCCACGAAGCCACCCAGGTTGCCGAGCGAGTTGATGATCGCGATCGCCGGTGCCAGCACCATCGGGTGCAGCGTGCGCTGCGGAATCGACCAGAACAGCGGGCTCGCGCTCTTGAATCCCATGGTCGCGAGGCACAGCAGCGGCAGGGCCAGCCACGGCGTGACGAACGCGGCGGCCATCGTGCCGATACCGCCGATGAGCAGCGCGGCGACGAGGTAGGGCTTGTGCCGTCCGGTGCGGTCGGCGGAGCGGTTGGAGAAGTACATCGCGAAGATCGCGCAGATCCACGGGAGCGAGGACAGCAACCCGACCGTGATGTCGGTGGTGCCCGGGATGCGGCGGATGATCGACGGCAGCCAGAACGTGTTGGCGTAGATCGCCATGGTGATCGCGAAGAAGATGCCGCAGCACACCAGGATCCGCGGCTGCAGGAGCAGCTTCCAGCGCGAGCCCGACTCCCCGCGCTTCGCGGACGCCTCGCTGCGCAGCACGTCCTCCTCGGCGATGACGGCCTGCAGGTCGTGCTTCTCCGGGCCGGTCAGCCACTTCGCGTCGTCGATCTTCGAGTCGAGCAGGCGGTAGGCGATGAGCCCGACGACCACCGACAGCAGGCCCTCGAGGGCGAACATCCACTGCCAGCCGTGGTGCCCGCCGAGTCCGTCGAGGGACAGCAGCGGTCCGGACATCGGTCCCGAGATGGCGGCCGCGATCGAGGAACCGGCGATGAACAGGGCGGTGGCGCGGCTGCGGTGGTTGTTCGGCAGCCAGCGGGTGAAGTAGAAGATGATGGCCGGGAAGAAGCCGGCCTCGGCGACACCGAGCAGGAAGCGCAGGGCGTAGAACATCTCGGGGCCGTTGACGAACGCCATGGCCGCGGACACCAGGCCCCACGAGATCATGATGCGGGTCAGCCACACCTTGGCGCCGAACTTCTCCATCAGCACGTTCGACGGCAGTTCGAAGATCGCGTAGGCGATGAAGAAGACACCCGCGCCGAATCCGTACGCCGCGGCGCCGATGCCCACATCCGCTTCGAGGTGGGTCTGGGCATAGCCGATGTTCGAGCGATTGAGCTGGTTACAGATCAACATCACGATGAACAGCGGCACGACACGGCGGAAGATCTTGGAGACCGCGCTGTCGACTGCCGGCGAGACGGCGAGGGGGAGGGTCATCGGTGACTCCTCTCTCTGAATTCGGGGGGTGACGAAAGTTGGGGGACTCTGATCACGCCCCGATCCGGAAGCGTGACCTGAGTCATAGGAATCACGCTAGAGGGAGGTTCGATACATGTCCAAGTCAAAGATTCTCGCTATCGATACCGAAGTTGTATCGACTCGGGTGGTGCTGGTTTCCCCGCCGTGAGCGCCGGCGAGGGCTGACTCCCGCCCGACGATCCGATCGACGACGAAGCCCGTTTCGTCAGCGGACTTGACCTGCTTGAATGAGAAGATGTGCAGGTGGATGGCATACTCCGGCGATCCGATCCTCGTCGAGGACCTCCTCTTCCGGCCGGTCCATTCCCTGATCGACCAGAGCCTGCACTCCCGCATGGGTGCGACCACCACGAACGGTGACGGGTTCGGCCTCGGCTGGTACGGGGACGGCCCCACGCCCGCCCTGTTCAAGTGCATCGAACCCGCCTGGAACGAACGCAACCTGCAGGAGATCTCCCGCCAGATCCGGACTCCGCTGTTCTTCGCGCACGTGCGCGCGTCGACAGGAACTCCCGTGCAGCGCAGCAATTGTCATCCCTTCCGGCACGGCAACTGGCTGTGGATGCACAACGGCGCGCTGCGCGGATTCACCGAGATCAAACGCGATCTGGCCCTGGCCGTCGACCCGAGCCTCTACCCGCAGATCGAGGGATCCACCGACTCCGAGACACTGTTCTTCCTCGCGCTGACGTTCGGACTCACCGACGACCCGTTCACCGCCGTCGCCCGCGCGGTCGGGTTCGTCGAGGACGTCGGCGCCCGGCACGGGGTCGAGAATCCGGTGCAGGCGACGATCGCCACCACCGACGGCGTCTCCGTCTGGGTGTTCCGGTACTCGACCGAACAGCAGACGCGGTCCCTGTTCTTCTCCACCGCGATGGACAAGGTGCGCGCGCTGCATCCCGAGGTGGAGGTTCTGCACGAACTGGGCGACGAAACCCGGTTCGTGGTGTCCGAACCGCTACGCGACCTCGAAGGCGCGTGGCAGGAGGTCCCCGAGTCCCATGCCGGGGTCATCCGCCCCGGCGACGACGAGATCCGGCCGTTTCACCCCGTCTCACCCGCCCGCTGAGCCCGCCACCTGCTCGGGCTGACCCCGAACCGGCCTCGGAACCACCGGGAGAAGTTGCTCGGCGCCGAGAACGCCAGCATGTCCGCGATCTCGGTGAGGTTCAGCCGCGGATTCGCGACCATCCGTTCGGCGAGTTCGGTGCGGGTGCCGTCGAGGACGGTGGAGAACGTCTCCCCGCTCTCGGCGAGACGGCGGTGCACGGTTCTCCGGTCGACCCCCAGGCTGCGGGCCACCTGTTCGACGGAGCAGCGGCCGGTGGGAAGCAGAAGTTCGATCAACTCGCGGACCCGGCTCACGATCGTCACGTCGTCCGACGGTTCCCACGACTCGAGCAGTTGCTGGGTGTACGGGCGGAGCAACGGATCGGACATCTTGTTCGGCGCGTTCAGGTCGCCCGCTTCGAGGACGATTCCCGCGAACTCGTGGTCGAACTTCATCGCTGGCCCGAACAACCGGCGGTGCGTCGCGGCGTCGGCCGGCGCCGGGTGCGGGAAGCAGACGTCGAGCGGTTTCCAGCCGCCGCCGAGGAAGCCCCGCAACAGCCGGTACAGCACCCCGACCGCCAGTTCCACCGACTGCCGGATGTCGGTGGCCTCCCCCACGTCGAGTTCGATTCGCAGGGTCACCAGCCCGCCACGCTCCGACATCCGGGTGCGCAGCGCCTCGTTGTAGGTGTGGTCGTAGCGGGTGAGGACGCGCAGGGCGCTCCGGACGTCGGGTTCCTCGCGGACGACGAGACTGAGCGGTCCGAGGTTGGAGAACTGCCTGCGTTCGGCGAGGCGAACCCCGAAATCCGCGTATCCAGATCTGTCCGCCGACTGCTCGAGCAGTCGCGCGATCGCAGCGGCGGGTATCCAGCGGTCCTGCAGGCCGAGCCCGGACGGGTCGAGGCCGGCGGCGCGCAGCAGCGGTGCCGGCTCGAGTCCGAGTGACCGGCACAGTTCCACGTACCCGTTCAGTGACGCGTACCGCGCGAGGGGTTTCACGTCCCGTCCCTGCCCTGTCCCGACACCTGGCCGTGTCCCGAAATGATAGGCCTCCTGTCCCGTCAGGATAAGCATACTGCCGGATGCGCCCCTACTGTTAGGTGCATCACAAAGAGACGGCGCGGAGAGCCACCCCACGGCACCGGATCACCCCGGCCCGCCCCCGCGAGCAGTTCCGCAGCGGTACCGCGCCGATCATCACGTCGAAGAGGAGAATTACTGTGGCACAGGCTGTTCGGTTCTACGAGCACGGCACACCCGAGGTCATGAAGTGGGAGTCCGTCGAGGTCGGAGAACCCGGCCCGCACGGGGTCCGGATCCGCCACGAGGCGGTCGGCCTGAACTTCGCCGACACCTACTTCCGCACCGGCCTCTACCCGGCCGAACTGCCCGCGGGCATGGGCGTCGAGGGTGCCGGTGTGGTCGAGGCGGTCGGCACCGGAGTGACCCACGTGCAGGTCGGCGACCGCGTCACCTACACGGGAAGTCCGCTCGGCGCCTACAGCACAGAACGCGTCATGCCTGCCGCCCCGCTCATTCCGCTGCCGTCCGCGATCGGCTTCGACACGGCCGCCGCGATGACGATGCGCGGGCTCACGTCGGCCTACCTGCTGCGCCGCATCGCCCCGCTGAAGTCCGGCGACACGGTACTGCTCCACGCGGCCGCCGGTGGCGTCGGACTCATCTTCACCCAGTGGGCGAAGCTGCTGGGCGTCAACGTGATCGGCACGGTCTCCACCGACGAGAAGGCCGCGATCGCCCGCGCTCACGGCTGCGAGCACGTGATCGTCTACACCCGTGAGAACGTCGCCGAACGGGTCCGCGAGATCACCGACGGCGCCGGCGTTCCCGTCGTCTACGACAGCATCGGCCAGTCCACCTTCGAGACTTCGCTCGACTGCCTCTCCCGGCGGGGACTGCTCGTGTGCTTCGGCACGGCGTCGGGACCGATTCCGCCGATCGACGCGATGCAGTTGGCCGTCAAGGGTTCGCTGTTCGTCACCCGGCCCGCGCTCGCCGACTACATCGCGGACCCGGCGGAGCGCGCCGAACTCGCCGGTGAACTGTTCGGCCACGTCGAGGCAGGCCGGATCCGCATCGAGATCAACCAGAGCTACGGGCTCGAGGACGCCGTCCAGGCGCACCGCGACCTCGAATCCGGCACCAGCATCGGCTCCTCGGTGTTCCGGCTCTGAGCCGGGACACCCCTCACCAGGACGGAGACACCAACATGAACGACACCGCACAACTGACGTATTCGCCCGAGCGGAACGCGATCCTCTCCCCCTCCGGTTCGTTCCGGCTGGCGCCGATGACCTGCTCTCTGGGCGCCGAGTTGTTCGACGTGAGCCTCGGTGACGTCTCTCGGGACGACGCCCTGTTCGCCGAACTCCGGGAACTGCTGCTCGAGTACAAGGTTCTGTTCTTCCGCGACCAGGACATGAGCCGCGCCGAGCACGTGGCGCTCGCCGAGCGCTTCGGCCCGCTCGAGGATCATCCCGTCGCCGGCAGCGACCCCGAGTACCCCGGGCTGGTGCGGATCTACAAGGACCTCGACAGCCCGGCCGAGCACTACGAGAACGCCTTCCACTGCGACGCCACCTGGCGCGACAACCCGCCCATGGGGTGCGTGCTCCGCGCCGTCGAGACGCCGCCCGTCGGTGGCGACACCATCTGGGTGAACATGGCCCTGGCCTACGAGAAGCTCCCCGACCGGGTGAAGGAGCAGATCGGCGGACTGCGCGCCCGGCACAGCATCGAGGCCTCGTTCGGCGCGGCCCAGACGCCGGAGCAGCGGCACGCGCTGCACGATCGGTTCCCCGACGCCGAACACCCCGTGGTGCGCACGCACCCGGACACGGGCGAAAAGATCCTGTTCGTCAATTCTTTCGCAACCCACTTCGTCAATTACCACACCCCGGACAACATCCGGTACGGCATCGACTACGCGCCCGGCAGCAGCAACCTGCTCAACTACCTGATCAGCCAGGCCTCGATCCCCGAATACCAGGTGCGGTGGCGGTGGACCCCGAACAGCGTTGCGATCTGGGACAACCGGTCCACCCAGCACTACGCCGTCCAGGACTACTGGCCCGCCGTCCGCAAGATGGAACGCGCCGGAATCGTCGGCGACCGGCCCTTCTGAATTTCTCACTTCCCCTGGTCATCAGTTCCGATTTCGAAACGGAGAACACCATGCATTTCCACGACGACGCCCTCTTCCCGGAGAACCAGGAGAAGCTGGTCATCACGTGTGCCCCGTACGGTCCGGAGTGGGAGCCGGACGACTTCCGCGAGGACCTGCCGTTGACGATGGACGAGCACGTGCAGAAGGCGGTGGACTGCTACGAGGCCGGCGCCACCGTGCTGCACATCCATGTCCGCGAACTCGACGGCAAGGGCTCCAAGCGGCTGTCGAAGTTCAACGAACTGCTCGCCGGGCTGCGGCAGGCGGTGCCGGAGATGATCCTGCAGGTCGGCGGTTCCATCTCGTTCGCCCCCGAGGGTGAGGGTGCGGACGCGAAGTGGCTCTCCGACGACACCCGGCACATGCTCGCCGACCTCGATCCGGCACCGGATCAGGTGACGATCGCGATCAACACCTCGCAGATGAACATCATGGAGTTGATGACCGCCGACGACATCGCGGGCACCTCGATGCAGCGGCCCGAGCTGGCCGAGGCGTACCGGGAGATGACGGTCCCGGCCGGCCCGGCGTGGGTGGAGGAGCATCTGCGCCGGCTGCAGGCGGCGGGGATCCAGCCGCATTTCCAGCTGTCGAGCATCCCGCAGCTCGAGACGGTGGAGCGGTTGATCCGGCGTGGGGTGTACACCGGTCCGCTGAATTTGACGTGGGTCGGTATCGGTGGCGGTTTCGACGGCCCGAATCCGTACAACATCATGAATTTCGTGCAGCGGGTGCCGGACGGTGCGTGCCTGACCCTCGAGACGTTGATGCGCAGTGTGCTGCCGGTCAACGCGATGGCGATCGCGATGGGTCTGCATCCGCGGTGCGGGAACGAGGACACGATCTGGGGTCGCAAGGGCGAGAAGATGACCTCGGTCGCGCAGGTCGAGCAGTTGGTCCGGGTGGCCGGGGAGCTGGGCCGGGAGGTGGCCACCGGGAAGGAGGCCCGCGACATCTATCGGATCGGTCAAACCTACGCCGATGCGGACGAGACGCTCGCCAAGCTCGGTTACGCCCCGAACCGCCGTCCCGGCCAGGTGGGCTTCACCCAGCACGCCTGAGTTCCCGCACCCGAGGGGATTTCGTCACGAACGGGGAGGGAGCCGGATGATTCGCTGCTCCTGCCGAGCACGCCCGGCTCCCTCCCCACACCCTTTTACCAATCCTGTCGGCCATAGGAGGCCTCATGGGACCGAACACCACCACCGCCCCGGACACGGTCGGCGCGACCGCTGCGCCGGCCGGACGGTCGCGGGTCTACCCCTGGATCGTCTTCGCCCTCACGTTCGGACTGCTGCTGTCGGACTACATGTCCCGCCAGGTTCTCAGCGCCGTCTTCCCGCTCCTCAAAACCGAATGGGCGCTGACCGATTCACAGCTGGCGTCGCTCAGCAGCATCGTCGCACTCATGGTCGGCTTGCTGACCCTCCCACTGTCGCTGCTGGCCGACCGGTGGGGCCGGGTCAAGAGCCTGCTCCTCATGGCCGTCCTGTGGAGCGCCGCGACGCTGCTCTGTGCCCTCGCCACCAGTTACGAGCAGATGCTCGGCGCCAGATTCCTCGTCGGTGTCGGCGAAGCCGCCTACGGCAGTGTCGGCATCGCGGTGGTGCTCAGCGTGTTCGCCCCGCGCGTGCACTCCGCGCTCAGCGGCGCCTTCATGGGCGGCGGATCGTTCGGTTCCGTGATCGGGGTCGCCCTCGGCGGCGTCATCGCCGTCAACCTCGGCTGGCGCTGGTCGTTCGCCGCGATGGCCGTCTTCGGCCTCATCCTCGTCGCCCTGTTCCGTGCCCTCGTATCCGAGAAGAAACTGACGGACGCCGCCGTCCTCGACGACCCCGCCGACACCCCCACCGGTTTCCGGGCACCGCTCTCGAGCCTCTTCTCCACACCCGCCGTCGTGCTGGCGTACATCGGTGGGGGCCTGCAGATGTTCACCGCGGGCGTCTTGCTGGCGTGGCTGCCGAGTTTCTTCAACCGGTCGTACGGCCTCGCCCCCGACAAGGCCGGCGCAATGGCGTCGATCTTCGTCCTCGCCGTCGGCAGCGGCATGGTGGTGTGCGGCATCATCACCGACCGTGTGAGCCGGGACGATCCCACCAAGAAATGGACCACGGCCGTCGTGTACGGCGTGCTCTCGCTCGTGTTCCTCGGCGCCGGTTTCCAGATGCCGTCCGGTTCCACCCAGCTGATCCTGATCGGTATCGGCGCGTTCTTCTCCGCCGGCTCGTCCGGTCCGATCGCCGCGATGGTCGCGAACCTCACCCACTCCTCGGTGCGCGCCTCGGCCTTCGGCACCCTCACCCTCGCCAACAACCTTCTCGGACTGGCACTCGGCCCGTTCGTCGTCGGACTGCTCGCCGACCGCTTCGGCCTCGTCACCGCCCTGCAGATCGCGCCCCTGATCTACGTCGTCGCGATCGTCGCCCTGATTCTCGGCAAACGTGCCTACCCGGCCGGACGCCGCAAGCTCGCCGCCCTTACCGCCATCTCTTAGGAAACTGGAGCCGACCGTGACCACCTCCACCGAACCGACCGTGGTGATCGTGCCCGGACTGCGCGATCACGTCGCCGACCACTGGCAGACGTTGCTCGCCGAGCGACTCGACACCGTGCGGACGGTGCCGCCGCTCGAGCGGGACAAGCTCAGTCTCGCCGCGCGGATCGCCGCCCTCGACACCGTTCTCACCGACATCGACGGTCCGGTGGTGCTCGTCGCGCACAGCGCGGGCGTGGCGATCACGGTGCACTGGGCCCAGCAGGCGTCCCGTCCCGTTCAGGGCGCGCTGCTGGCCACCCCACCGGACTTCGAGGAGCCGCTGCCGGCGGGCTACCCCGCACGCGGGGACCTCGACGCGAACGGCTGGAATCCCGTCCCCCGGCGCCGGCTCCCGTTCCCCAGCATCGTGGCGGCGAGCACCAACGACCCGCTGGCCCGGTTCCGCCGGGTCGCCGGGATGGCCGAATCGTGGGGCAGCAAGCTCGTCGACCTCGGCGCCGTCGGTCACCTCAACCCGGCCGCCGGTTACGGGTACTGGCCGTACGCCGAAGAGCTGCTCCGCGAGCTGATCAACTCGACCGCCGCCACCGCCGCGTCGTTCGCGTAGCGCTACGACACCGCCGCGTCGATCGCCTAGCGCTACGACACCGCCGCGTCGATCGCCTAGCGCTACGACACCGTTCCCCCCGACGAGAAAGTTCACCGTGCTCAACCTCTCCGTACTCCTCGAAGACTCGGCCCGCCGATTCCCCGACCGCGTCGCTCTGGTGCTCGGTGACCAGCGGATGACCTACGCCGACCTCGACGCCCAGTCGAACCGGGTCGCGAACCTGCTGGTGTCGGCGGGCATCGAACCCGGCGACACGATCGCGCTGTCGTGCCCCAACATTTCGCAATTCCCCGTCGTCTACTACGGCATCCTCAAGGCGGGCGCGGTGGTCGTGCCGCTCAACGTTCTGCTCAAGGATCGCGAGATCGCGTATCACCTCGACGATTCCGATGCCAAGGCCTACTTCTGCTACGAGGGCACCCCCGAACTGCCGATGGGCGAGTACGGACTGTCCGGCTTCGCGCAGAGTCCCCGCTGCCGCGCCCTGTTCCGCATCACCACCGACCCGGCCGCGCCCGCCATGATCGACGGCGTCGGGACGCTCGACGACGCCCTCGCACGCCACGACAGCCACTTCGACGCCGTGGTCCGCGAACCCGGGGACACCGCCGTCATCCTGTACACGAGCGGCACAACCGGAAAACCCAAGGGCGCCGAACTCACCCACGCCAACATGGCGCTGAACGCGCTGACCGCCAACCGGCTGTTCGACAGCACACCCGCGACCCACGACCGGTATCTGGTGACGCTGCCGCTGTTCCACTCGTTCGGCCAGACCGTCACCCTCAACGCTGGCATCTCGGTGGGAGCGACCCTCGTGCTGCTGCCCCGGTTCGAGGCCCGTGCCGCACTCGACCTCATCGAGCGGGAGGACATCACCGTCTTCGCGGGTGTGCCCACCATGTACTGGGGTCTGCTCGGTGCCCTCGACGAACATCCGGCCGACATCGACCGCATCGCACGGAACATGCGCCGCGCCATCTCCGGTGGCGCCGCCCTGCCGGTGGAGATCCTCACCCGGTTCGCCGACCGGTTCGGCGTGCAGATCCTCGAAGGCTACGGGCTGTCCGAGACGTCGCCGCTCGCGACGTTCAGCGATCCCGCTCTCGAACCCCGGCCCGGATCGATCGGCGTTCCCGTCTGGGGCATCCAGGCGCGTCTCGTCGACAAGGACTGGAACACCGTCACCGGGACCGATCAGATCGGTGAGATCGCGCTGCGCGGTCACAACATCATGAAGGGCTATTACAACCGCCCCGAGGCCACCGCGGAAGCGCTGCGCGACGGCTGGTTCCGCACCGGCGACCTCGCGCGGGTCGACGAGGACGGCTTCTACTACATCGTCGACCGCGCCAAGGACCTCATCGTGCGCGGCGGTTTCAACGTCTATCCCCGCGAGATCGAGGACGTCCTCATCGGGCACGACGCCGTCTCCCTCGCCGCCGTCGTCGGTGTTCCCGACGACAGCCACGGCGAGGAGGTCAAGGCCTACGTCATCCTCGAACCGGGCGCACAGATCACCCCCGGCGAGCTGATCGCCTGGTCCAAGCAGCAGATGGCGAGCTACAAGTACCCGCGCACCGTCGAATTCGTCGACTCCCTGCCGATGACCGCCACCGGCAAGATCCTCAAACGCGAACTCGGCAGGAGCCCCGCCGCATGACCACGACTGTTGCCCAGGCGACCCCCGACGAGTTGACCGCTCCCCTCGACCTCCTCCTCACCCGCGGAACCCGCGGCGTCGCCGCCCGCATGCTCCCCGACAGTTCCTGGAGCCGGTTCGGCATCAGCCTCGCCGGCAGGCCCCGCACCGTCGCCCTGCGCGGCGGCGCCCTCGTCCGTGAACTCGGTGCGATCGTCGCCGGCACGTCCGACCGGGCTCCCGCCAAGGCGGACAAACGTTTCGGCGATGCCGCGTGGCAGCAGAATCCCGCCCTGCGGCGGGCGATGCAGGCGTATCTCGCCACCTCCCACACCGCCACCGCCCTGCTCGAGGACGCCGACCTGGACTGGCGCGATCACGAACGGATGCGGTTCGTCTTCGACAACCTGGTCGAAGGTCTGTCGCCGACCAACAACCCGTTGCTCAGCCCGCTCGGGTGGAAGGCGATAGTGGACACCGGCGGACTCAGTGCGGTGCGCGGCGTCCGGTCCTTCCTCCGCGACATGCAGTCGAGTCCGCGGGTTCCCGCCATGGTCGAACCCGACGCGTTCGAGGTCGGGGAGCACGTGGCGGCGACGAAGGGCGCCGTGGTCTTCCAGACCCGCACGTTCGAGCTGATCCACTACGCGCCGCAGACGGAGACGGTCCACGCCACACCGCTGCTGATCGTCCCGCCCGTCATCAACAAGTACTACATCCTCGACATCGCACCGGGCCGCAGCCTGATCGAGCACCTCGTGCAGCAGGGACAGCAGGTCTTCGCGATCTCGTGGCGCAACCCCCACGCCCGGCACCGGGACTGGGGTGCCGACACGTACGGTGCCGCGATCGTGGAGGCTCTCGACGCGGTGCAGTGCATCGCCGGAACCACGAGCGCACACGTCCTCGGCACCTGCTCGGGTGGCATTCTCGCCGCCATGGTCGCCGCACACCTCACCGCGATCGGCGAGGGCGACCGCATCGCCGGCCTCACCCTGGCCGTGACCGTTCTCGATCAGACCCGCGCCGGAACGGCGTCGGCCATGATGAGCGAGCGTGCCGCTGCCGCGGCGATCCGGGACTCGGCCGCCAAGGGATTCCTCGACGGTCGCACGCTCGCGGAGATGTTCGCATGGCTGCGTCCCACCGATCTGGTCTGGCGGTACTGGGTCAACAACTACGTGCAGGGCCGGTCTCCGGCCGCGTTCGACGTGCTGTTCTGGAACTCGGACACCACCCGTATGGCAGCGGCACTGCACCGGGACCTCGTGCTGCTCGGCCTGCGCAACGCGCTGACGATCCCCGGTGCCGCCACCATGCTCGGCACGCCCGTCGACCTCGGCACGGTGACCGCGGATTCGTACGTCGTCGGCGGGTCCGCCGACCACCTCTGCCCGTGGCAGTCGACGTACCGCAGCGCTCGCCTCCTCGGCAGCAAGGACTCGCGGTTCGTGCTGTCGTCGAACGGACACATCGCCTCACTCGTGAACCCGCCGGGCAACCCGCGGGCGTCGTACCGGTTCGGTGAACCCGCCTCCGAGACGCCGGACGCGTGGCTCGACACCGCGGAGACCGCGACGGACTCGTGGTGGACCGATTACGCGCACTGGCTCGCCGAACGCAGCGGACCCGACGTCGACGCACCGCACACCCTCGGTGCCCGGCAGTACCCGCCGCTGGCCCCCGCCCCGGGCACCTATGTCCACCACTCCTGACCCGTTCGTCATCGACATTCGTCACCGACAGAGGAACACCATGACCCTGCATCTCACCCATCCCGCCGAACTCGTCGAGTCGGTCGGCCGGACCATCGGAACCACAGGCCCCTACAAGGTCCTGCAAGACCAGGTGAACCTGTTCGCGGAGGCGACCGGCGACTTCCAGTGGATTCACACCGATCCGGATCGCGCCGCCGACGGACCCTTCGGCGGCACGGTCGCCCACGGCTACCTGACGCTGTCGCTGGCGCCGAGCATCCTCGCGGAGGCACTCACCGTGGACGGCGTCGAAGCCGCCCTCAACTACGGACTGAACAAGGTCCGGTTCCCGGCGCCGCTTCCGGTCGGATCCGTCCTGCGCGCCACCGTGGCTCTCACCGCCGCCGAAGAGAAGCCGGCCGGCGTCGAGGCCGTGTTCCGGCTGACCTACGAGATCGACGGCGGCACCCGCCCGGTGTGCGTCGCCGACGTCGTGGTGCTCTACACGTGACGGTGACCGAACTGTTCGGGGGCCGCGACCGATTCGAGGACAGGGTCGTTCCGGTGTGCGGGCTGCGGATCCGGGTGCGGATCCGCGCCGGCACCGGGGTGCCGCTGGTGCTGTGCAACGGCATCGGGGCCGGCCTGGAAGTGCTCGAACCGCTGGTCGCCGCACTGGATCCGGCCGCGACGATCATCAGTTTCGACGTCCCGGGCACCGGAGGTTCGCCTGCCTCCCCGGTTCCGTACGCACTCCCGGCCCTCGCCTGCGGTCTGAGCCGGCTGCTCGACGAGATCGGGGTCGGCACCGTCGACGTCCTCGGGTTGTCGTGGGGCGGAGCGCTGGCCCAGCAGTTCGCGCTGCAGCACCCGCGGCGGTGCCGTCGTCTCGTCCTCGTCGCCACCGGTACCGGCGCCCTCATGATTCCGGGTCACCCGAGGGTGCTCTCGAAGATGTTGACCCCGAAGCGGTTCACCGATCCCGCCTACGCGGCGGCCGTCGCCGGCGACCTGTACGGCGGCGCCGCCCGCCGCGCCGGCGGGGACGTGGCACGGATCTTCGGGAAGCAGCGGCAGTCCGGCTCCCGGGTCGGCTATCTCCACCAACTCCTCGCGGGCGCCCTGTGGACGAGCCTTCCCGTCCTGCCACTGATCCGGCAGCCCACACTCGTCGTGGCGGGCACCGACGACCCGATCATTCCCGTCCTCAACGCGCGCATCATGAACGCACTGCTGCCGCACGCGACGTTGCACATCCACCCCGGCGGGCACATCGACATCGTCACCGACGCATCCGGACTCGCACCGGTCGTCGCCGGGTTCCTCGCACACCCGGAAACGGGTGAATCCACATAGGACGCCCCCTGCACGTGGGAGACTCGGGTCTGGGAATCACCGCTCGGCGCGACACCGCAGTGGCCGGGCAGCTCAGGAGGTGCCCGTGCCCGAAGACCGAACCAACAGCTCGGGTACCAACCTGGAGGGGTCGCAGCGGCTGCTCGCCCTGCTGCTGGCGATGGCGATGTTCGTGCTCGTCGTCGACACCTCACTGATGAACGTGTCGATCTCAGCCGTGGTCCGCGACCTGGGCACGACCGTGAGCGGCGTCCAGGCGGCGATCGCACTCGAGGCACTGGTGTCGGCCGCGTTCATCCTGATCGGCGGTAAGGTCGGCGACCTGATCGGACGTAAACGGGCGTACGTGATGGGTCTGCTCGGGTATGCCGTGGGCGCATCCGCGATGGCGCTCGCGCAGAGCCTGACGGCGATCATCGTGTTCTGGGCGATCCTCGGCGGAATCGGTGCGTCACTGCTGTTGCCCGCCATGCAGTCCCTGATCCACGGCAACTTCGAAGGCGGCGCGCAGAAGAAGGTCTACGCATTGGTCGGCGCGGCCGCAGCGATCGCCGCCGCAGTCGGACCGCTCCTCGGAGGTTTCATCACCACCTTCCTGTCGTGGCGCGTCGCATTCGTGCTCGAGGTCGTCATCATCGCGATCGTGCTGTCCGGGATCCGACTCGTCCGTGACGTGCCGTACACCGGGCCCCGGGGAATCGACACGGTGGGTGCAGGCCTCTCCGTCCTCGGGATGGGCGGCATCGTGCTGGGAATCCTCGTGTGGCAGGAAGGCGGCGAAGCGGTGGCCGCCCTGCTGGTCGTGGGTGCGCTGGCGCTGGCCGGACTGGGGTACTGGCTCGTCCGCCGGAAGCGTCGCGGGGAACCGCCGCTGCTGGACCCCGATCTGTTCCGCTCCACAGTGTTCCGGCTGGGAATCTCACAGCAGATGCTCCAGCAGATAGCGTTGGGCGGCACGATGATCGCCCTGCCGATCTACCTCCAGATGGTGCTCGAGTACAACGCGATGCAGGCGGGACTGTCGCTTGCCCCCTCTCGCTCAGCATGTTCGGCGTGGCGCTGCTGGCGGGCAAGAAGGCGGGAGATCGCAGTCCGAGCACCATCGTCCGCTGGGGATTCGTCCTCGTCACGATCGGCGTCGCAATCCTGATCCCGATCGTGCCGCGGGCCGAGTTCGGCTGGGCATTGCTGCTCCCGCTGGCGATCGCGGGCTCGGGGCTGGGTTTGCTGGTATCCCAACTCAACAACTACACGCTCGCCCCGATCTCGGAGGAGCACGTCAGCGAGGCGGCAGGCGCGAACTCCGCAGCGGGATCGTTCGGGTTGTCGTTCGGACTGGCGTTCGCCGGCGCCATCATGCTGGCGACACTGTCCATCACGTTCACCGCCATGGCGCAATCGAGCACCGTCCTCCCGCCGGCCGACCAGCAGCACGTGGCGCAGGTACTCGAGGACGACGCCGAGGTCATGAGCAACACCCAACTCGAACAACTCCTCGTCGGCCAGCCACCCGAGATACGAGACGAGGTGGTCCGCATCAACACCGACGCACGGCCACTTGCCCTGCAGGTTGCGCTGCTCGTACCCCTCCTCGCCGGTCTCGCCGGACTGCTCAACTCGTTCCGCATGAGACGAGCACAGGAACTCGCGCCGCCGCAACCGTGACGACGGGTCAGCCGTCCGCCCCCATCTCGGCGAGCACGGTGCGCAATCGCTCGTTGTCCACCGGGGTCCAGCCGTCCGGCGCCAGGATCGCGCTCCACGCATCCGCGATGTCGACGACGTAGGTATGCCCGTGCCCGTCGGGGACGCCCGTCGACACCGCCATGTCCGCCGCAACTTGGAGGAACGTCACGAACGGGAACCATTGCGTGCTGTCCAGGACGTCGTACCCGCGCTCCTCCTTCAGCCAGTCGGGCTCGCTCACCAGCAGTTCCGGCGACCACCAGACGATCGGGTCGGACGCGTGCTGCAGGTACACCATCCGTGGCTTCCCCCACGGGGTGTCGGGGCGGGGCAGATCCTCCGGCGCCCGCGCACCGAAGCGCACGGTCTCGCCCTGCTCGTAGATCGGAAGCCATTCGGGTGAGCCGGGATCCCGGTTGGTCGTCACGTCGGTCCAGATCTCGTTCGCGTTCGGCGGTCCGGTGAACAGAACGCCGTCGGAACGCGCCTCGACGTCGTCGACGCTGCCGAACGCGCTCTCGCCGCCGAAGGAGCCCAGGCTCTCCCCCATCACGACGAGTTTCGGACGGGTCTCCGGTGGCAACTGCTTCCACTTGTCGTACACCGCGTCGAATTGCGCCTCGCCCGCCTGGCGGGCCCGCTCCTTGTCCACGAGGAACGACAGCCAGCTGGGGAGATACGAGTACTGCAACCCGACGATCGCGGTGTCGCCGTTGTACATGTACTCGAGTGAGGAGGCGAGGCTCTCATTGATCCATCCGGTGCCGGTGGTGGTCGCCACGCCGATCACCGCGCGATCGAACCCGCCGGCCCGTTCGAGTTCGTCCGCTGCCAGTTGGGCGCTCTCCCCGATCGAATCGCCACCGCTGGCGAGCCCGGCGTAGGTCCGGATCGGCTCCAGTGCGGGCCGTCCACCGTTGAAGGCGGACAGTTCCTCGACGGTCGGGCCACGCGAGATGAACGACCGGCCCTGCCTTCCCAGCGAATCCCACGTGACCAGTGATTCCGGTCCGCCCGAACGCAGCGGCGTCGTTGGCGGTTCGTCACCGGCCTTGGTCTCCTGGTTGACGGCGGCGAACGAATTGTTCAACCCGGTCATGATCACGCGCACCGCCACCCCGTTGAGGAGTGCGAACAGCAGAGCCACCGTGAGTACGCCGATCACCGTCGCCGAGATCCGCCGCGGCACCACCCGGCTGATCTCGCGTTCGACCGACCGCACCGCCCGCAACAGCAACCGGGAGATCGCAACCAGCAGGACGAAGATCAGCACCGCCACGATCACCGTCACGACGTAGCCCGTCCACGGGAACGATGCGGCGCTCATGAGTGCCCGGAGCTCATCCTGCCAATTCGCGAACCACACCAGCATCGCCGCGGTGCCGACGAGCCCGATCACCAACGCCCCCCGCCGAACCCAGGTCTTCACTCGTGCCGACGGTTCCCGCCGCACGAGATGACGAACCAGAACGGAACCCAGAAATCCGAGGGCGTAGCCGACGGCCGCCGAGACGCCGGTGACCAAGCCCTGGAAGAACGGGCCACGCGGCAGCAGCGTCGGTGTCAACGACAGCCACACGAACAGGACGGCGACGACCAAGCCCCCGAACGCATATCGGTGGGGCAGCCAGCGGCGGCGACGCTCGGGCGGTGATGACGATCCGGGTTCGTCGGTCATCTCATCCTCTCCGTGACGGGGCGGACGCGACGATTCCCTCGTGCCGCGTGTGGAACAACGACCTAGACGCTCTCCTCGTAGCCCGGATGCCACGTCGCCACGGCCCAGATCACGAACACGTCGAGCAGAATGATGACGATCGACCACAACGGGTAGTGGGGCAGCCACAGGAAATTCGCGAGTATCGACAACGCGCAGATCACCATCGCGCCGACGCGGGCCCACGTCGCACCGGTGAACAGCATGACGCCGACGAGCGCGACGATCACGCCGAGCACGAGGTGGATCCACCCCCACGCCGTCGTATCGAACTGGTAGACGTATTCCGGCCCGGCCACGACCAGGTCGTCCTTCATCAGCGCCGAGATACCCGAGAGCACGTGCAGTATTCCGATAGTGAGCAAAACTATCGCTGCCACCATGGACGTGGCCGCGGCGACCCCCTGCTTGACCAACGATTGATCGGACATGAGAATCCCCTTCCCGGATATGCGGTGGGATGCAGACATTGTCGCCGCCGCGACGAGCAAGGTCAACATCTGCCGGAGCGGGCATCTCGCTGACAGCAGGCGATCCCACGGAGGATACTTACAATCGCCAGTTCATTTCGTATGTTGACGAAAGAGGAACGGTCATGTCCGATGAATCGCTGGTCAAACAAGGTGTGGCAAAGGGAACCTCGATGGGCGGGGCGGTGCTCCTCGTCACCGTCGGCTTGCTCGAGTTCTTCCAGGGAATCTCGGCGATCGCCAAGGACGACGTCATCGTCGTCGGCGTCGAGTACACCTACAAGTTCGACGTCACCGCGTGGGGATGGTTCCATCTCGTCTTCGGTGTAATCATCGCCGCCGTCGGCGCCGCACTGTTCACCGGTGCAACCTGGGCCCGGGTCGGCGCCATGGTCCTCTGCGCCGTCTCGATCTTCGTCAATTTCCTGTGGCTGCCGTACTACCCCCTGTGGGCGATCACGATCATCGCGCTGAACGCGGTCGTGATCTGGGCGGTTGCCACCTGGAATCCCGAAACGGTCTGATCGACGATGGACGGGGCCACGGGCGCAGACGCGCTCGGCAAGGACGAACGCGCCGAACTGCTCCGGTTGCGCGACGAAGTCGCCACCCTGCGAGCCCAGGCGGCGGGTGAAGCTGCCGGTGTCCCCGCCGAACCGGTCTCCCACCCACCCCACAACGGGCTGCGCTGGACGGCGGTGACGATTCTGCTCGTACTCGTCGCCGTCCTCGCGGTCGCGTCGGTGACCGCCCGCTTCACCCGCAGCCAGATCCTCGACACCGACCGCTACGTGAGCACGGTCGCGCCGCTGGGCTCGAATCCCGCTCTGCAGGCGGATGTCACGAACCAGATCACCGACGAGATCTTCGCGCGCGTCGACGTCGAGGGTCTGACCACCGAAGCCCTCACCGCGCTGACCGACGTGACGAATCTCGCCGCGAACGCGCCGCGCCTCGACAAGGCGGTCGTCGGCCTCGCCCCGGTGCTCACCAGCCAGGCAAAGAACTTCGTCCACGACACCGTCAGCTCGCTCGTGCGATCCCAGCAGTTCGAAGACCTGTGGATCCAGGCGAACCGGGCCGCACACAACGCACTCGTGGCGGTGATGACGGGAAACTACGGCCTCAGCTCCGTGGAGGTCGACCAGAGCGGCACCGTCAGCATCTCCCTCGGTACCGTCATCGACCGCGTGAAATCGGAACTCGCCGGGCGCGGGTTCGCGTTCGCCGACAAGATCCCGTCGGTGGACAAGCAGTTCGTGCTCTTCCAATCTCCCGAACTCGTGAAGGCGCAGCGCGCCGTCCGCGCACTCGACAAGGCGTCGGCGATCCTGCCGTGGCTGGGCATCGCCTGCGCTGCCGCCGCCGTGGCCGTCGCACCCACCGGCCGGCGGCTCCGCGCCCTCGCGCTGGCGGGACTCGCGATCGCACTCGGAATGCTCGCTCTCGCAATCGGGATTCTCGTCGGACGAGCCATCTACCTCGACAGCGTCCCACCCGACATCCTGTCGCCCGATGCGGCGACGGCCGTCATCGACACGGTCCTCGTCCCGCTGCGGACGAGTCTGCGCGCGGTGGCGGTACTGGGCCTGGTGATCGCACTCGGCGCCTACCTCATCGGTGGCTCGTCCTCGGCGACCGCCGTCCGTCGCGGCTACGGGCAGGCACTCGACTTCGTTCGGCGGTCCGGCAGCGGCCGGCCACCGAACGAGGTGGAGCGGTGGGCCTACCAGCTCCGCATTCCGTTGCGCTGCGCGGTGATCGGTATCGCCGCGGTACTGCTGATGTTCTGGCGCTACCCCACCGGACTGGTCGTGCTGTGGATCGTCATCATCGGCCTGCTGGCGCTCGTGGCGATCGAGTTGCTCATCCGTCCGGCCCGCACGTCCGCCACGGCGACGGACGCTATGCCAGCGTCTTCGCCTTGATCGACTGGAACTCGGCTTCGGTGATCGCCCCGGAATCGAGGAGCGCCTTGGCATCCGAGATCTGCTGAGCCGGAGACTGCCCGGCGACGTCCCGAATGTAGGTGTCCTGCGCCCGCTTCACTTCCTGGGCGGCAGCCATCGACCGCTTCGCCATGCCGTCGCTGTTGACGATCAGGTAGATCAGCGCCGACAGGAACGGAACGAAGAACAGGAAGAAGATCCAGATCGCCTTCACCCAACCCGAAGTGTCGCGGTCCCGGAACAGATCCGTGATGATCGAGAACAGCACCGTCAGGTACGCCACGAAGGCGAAACAGACGAAGATGAACCAGAAAAACTCCCAGAAGCCTTCCATTTTCGGTGCTCCGTCCACTCGGTGTTGCGGTCAGGAAGCCAGGATTTTGGCCTTCTCTGCGTTGAATTCTTCCTCGGTGAGGACCCCCTGATCGCGAAGTTCACCGAGTTGTTTCAGGGCCGCAATACGATCCGTGCCAACGGCCTGCGGTGCGGGTTGCGCCGGGGGCGGGGGTGGGGGTGGCGGCGCCTGCTGTTGCGGGGCAGGTTGATTCGCCGCCCACCGCTGCCCTTGCCTTCGCGAAACCCGGTTGGAGACGGCGGTCGCGGTGCCCGCCACGACGGCGGTCCGGGCGATCCCGCGCAGAAGTCCTGGCATGATGTGCTCCTCAGCTCTGGATTCGGCAGCCTGTCAGCTGGCGGAGTCGAGCGCGTCGAGCGCCGCCAGAATGCCCTGGACGGGAATGCGCCCGGACGCCACGAGCTGGGCCCCCTCGCGCCGCAGGGCGGAGGCGAACGGTGCGGCCCAACAATTCTCGTAGACGAGAATCGCTCCCGAACACCCCGGTTCGAGCACGGCCGCGGCCTCCTCGAGGTCGGTTCGGTCGATCAGGCCGGAGGCCGCTTCGGCGAAGAGCGTCACGTCGACACCGCCCTCGAAACCGAGGTCCTCGATCGCGATTCCGGACAGTGTTCCGTCGGTGTCCTTACGGACGAAGATCAGGTCGAGTACACGGATGATGTTCCGATCGACGAGATCGATGAGGAGTGGAAGTGCCGATCCGTCGGGTTTCCGGTCTGCGGGGAACTCCACGACGAGATAGTCGATGGGCCCGAGCACGTCGAGATCGTTGTCGTTCACCGCAGGACCTCTCTTCTGAAGACAGCAGCGGCAGCCACACAGGCCTTCGCTCAGTATCCACGAGCGGGTGTGGCGCCGCTAGAGCACAAAGTCACCCGACCGTTTCCGACGCCTCGCGGGCGGCGAGGTCGCGGCGGGCCGCCCTCTCGACGAGGAGGGGTATGAAGTCGCGAACCCTGCTCTCCGCCAGTCGCTTGTGAACAGTGCGCACGATGTGCTCGATGTCTACTGGTGAGAGCGAAGGGTACCGAGTGATCAGGCGCTCGATGACCCGCTCGACTTGAAGAAGTTCGTCGTCGCCGGTCATCGATCAATCGTCATCCCGGCAGACGGCCACCGTCAAGACACGAAACGGCCTCTCGAGCAACGCGGTTCGGTTCCGGCACCCGAGTACGCCTGAGCCTGGAATGAATCCAGAATCCGACTGTGTCCGGAAATTCTGTTTCACGACTGCGCCGGGGGCCTCACGGCGGACAATGGGGGTACCGGGCCGCCGGCTCGCGGAGAGAACTCGCGGACAGAAAGGGACGGTCATGTCCGAGACATCATCGGTCAAGCAGGGCGTCGCGGCAGGCACCTCGATCGGGGCGGCCATCATCCTCGTCACCGTCGGCATCATCCAGTTCTTCCAAGGGGTCGCCGCCGTCGCCGAGAACGAAGTCTTCGTCGCCGGCATCGAATACGTCTACAAGCTGGACCTGACGACGTGGGGCTGGATCCACATCGTGCTGGGCATCGTGGTCCTGGGGGTCGGTCTGGCGCTGTTCACCGGGGCAGGGTGGGCGCGGGTGTCCGCGATCGTGATCGCGGCGATCTCGATACTCGCCAACTTCCTGTGGCTGCCGTACTACCCGTGGTGGTCGCTGCTCATCATCGCGCTCGACGTCGTCGTGATCTGGGCCGTGTCTACCTGGAATCCGGAGCAGGTCTGAACCCGGTAGAGCGGGAGAGACCGTGGGAAAGAAGAGCAAGCGCAGGGCCGGGGACGAACTCTCCCGGCCAGACGCCGCCGAACCGACCGCACCGATGAAGAACAAGGAGTACCGGCGGCTCCTGAAACCCCTCCACGCCGAACTCGTCGCACTGCAGGAGTGGGTGAAGTCCTCCGGTGCGAAGGTGTGCGTCGTCTTCGAGGGCCGTGACACCGCGGGCAAGGGCGGCGTCATCAAGGCGATCACCGAACGGGTGAGCCCGCGGGTGTTCCGAGTGGTCGCGCTGCCGGCGCCCACCGAGCGCGAGAAGTCGCAGATGTATGTGCAGCGGTACCTGCCGCACCTGCCCGCCGGCGGAGAGGTCGTCATCTTCGACCGCAGTTGGTACAACCGCGCGGGGGTCGAACGGGTACTCGGCTTCTGCACCGAGGAGGAAGCGGAGCACTTCCTCCAACTGATCCCGACGGTCGAACGCGCGATCGTCGACTCGGGGGTCATCCTGCTCAAGTACTGGCTGGAAGTGAACGAGGAACAGCAGACACTGCGCCTGCAGAGCCGGATGGACGACCCCCGGAAGTACTGGAAACTGTCGGAGCTCGACCTGAAGTCGTACAGCCGCTGGTACGACTACTCCCGCGCGCGAGACGCGATGTTCCACTACACCGACACCGGATGGGCGCCCTGGTACGTCGCGAACAACGACGACAAGAAACGCGGTCGGCTCAACGTCATCAGCCACTTGCTGAGCCAGGTCCCGTACGAGCCGCTGGACCGCCCCGACCTCACCCTGCCGAAGCGGCAGAAGGCGGAGGGCTATCAAGAACCGGGGCAACCCCTGCACTGGATCCCCACCCCGTACTGAGGGTCCGAGCCGAAAGGACGAGCGGTCATGGTCTCGACGGAATCCGCGCAGACGCACACGGCCTGGTACGCCCAGGACGCCGATGCCGTTGTCGCCGCGACAGCGTCCGATCAGCAGGCGGGCCTGACCGCCGGCGAAGCGGACGAACGCCGCCGCCGGCACGGTCCCAACGAGATCGCCTCCGAACCGGCGCCGTCGACGTGGGCGATCGCGCTGGCGCAGCTGAAGGATCTGATGAACCTGATGCTGGTCGCGGTGGCCGTCGTCAGCGTCCTCATCGGCGAGGTGCCGACGGCGATCATCGTCGCGGCGCTCGTCGTGCTCAACGTCGTGCTGGGCACGCGGCAGGAACTGAAGGCGCGCGCCAGTGTCGACGCGCTCGCGAAAATGCAGATACCGCAGGTTCGGGTGACGCGGGACGGGACGCTCGTGCAACTCGCCGCCACCGTCCTCGTGCCGGGCGACATCGTGCAACTCGAGGCCGGCGACGTCGTCCCCGCCGACGGCCGACTGCTCACGTCGGCGACCCTCGAGACCCAGGAGGCGGCGCTGACGGGCGAGAGCGCCCCCGTCCCGAAGGACACCCGGACCCTCGGCGCCGCGGACGTCCCCCTGGGCGACCGCAGCAACATGGTCTTCCAGAACACGTCGGTCACCCGGGGCACCGCCACCATGGTGGTCACCGAAACCGGCATGAGCACCCAGATGGGCCAGATCGCGTCGATGCTCTCGGCTGTCGCTCCGAGCAAGTCTCCGCTTCAGCGCGAACTGAATTCGCTCACCAAGGTGCTGGGGATCATCGCGTGGACGGCGGTCGCGCTCATCGTGATCCTCGGGGTGATCCGCGGGCAGAGCCTGACGACGGTGCTGCTGCTCGGCATCTCCATGGGGGTGTCCGCGATCCCGACCGGGCTGCCGACGTTCGTGCAGGCGATGCTGGCATTCGGGGCCCGTCAGCTGGCCGAGGCGAAGGCCGTCGTGAAGAACCTCACCGACGTCGAGACCCTCGGCGCCACCAGTGCGATCAACTCGGACAAGACCGGCACGCTGACGATGAACCAGATGACCGTGCGGTCGCTGTACTTCCACGGCCGGTGGTACACCGTCGACGGCGAGGGATACAGCAAGACGGGCCGGATCACCCAGACCGCGGGCGAGGCCGCCCCCGATTTCACCCTGCTCGCGTACGGACTGTGCCTCGACAGCGACGCTACCGTCTCCGATACCGGCGACGTCGTCGGCGATCCCACCGAGGCCGCGCTGGTCGTGCTCGCCGCCAAGATCGGCGTCGACGCCCCGCTCACCCGGCGCACGTATCCACGCGTCGCGGAGGTGCCGTTCGACTCCGCGTACAAGTTCATGGCCACGTTCCACCACCTCCAGGTCGACGGCAGCACGCAGTTCGTCGAACTCGTCAAGGGCGGGCCCGACGTGGTCCTCGCCCGCTGTACCACCGCCTTCCTGCCCGGCAGGCGCGCGGTGCCCCTCGACGACGTCCGGGACGAACTGACCGCGGCGAACCGGGAGTTGTCCGAGAAGGGGCTGCGGGTGCTGGCTTTCGCCGCCCGCCGACTCGACGGGCAGGAGGACGCCGCGGCGGCAGACCCCATGTCGTTCGTCGAAGACCTCACGTTCGTCGGGATGGTCGGCATCATCGACCCGCTGCGGCCGGAGGCGATCGACGCCGTGCGCACCGCCCACGCCGCGGGTATCGAGGTCCGCATGATCACCGGCGACCACGCGATCACCGCGTCGGCGATCGGCGCCGAACTCGGCCTCGGCCCCGGCGCGATCGGCGGCCCCGAACTCCAGGCCATGACGGACGAGGACCTCACCGCGGCCCTCCCGCGCCTGCACGTGTTCGGCCGCGTCACCCCCCAGGACAAGCTCCGTCTCGCCGACATCATGCAGCGGAGCGGCGCGGTCGTGGCGATGACCGGGGACGCCGTCAACGACGCCGCCGCACTGAAGAAGGCCGACATCGGCGTCGCCATGGGTTCGGGCAGCGAGGTGACGAAACAGGCGGGCAAGATGGTGCTCACCGACGACAACTTCGGAACCCTGATCACCGCGATCCGGCTGGGCCGCAACATCTACGAAAAGATCGTGTCGTACATCCGGTACCAGATGTCGAAACTGTTCTCGCTGGTGCTGCTGTTCCTCGTGGCGAGCATCTTCGACATCAACGACGGCGTCGCCCTCACGCCGCTCATGGTGTTGTTCCAGCACTTCTTCATCACGCTGTTCCCCGTCGCGGTCATCATGCTCGACCCGGCGCCGCCGGACCTGATGAACAAGCCGCCCCGGGACCCGCACACGCCGATCGCCAACCGGAAGGCGTTCACGCAATGGCTGGTGTACGGCGTCCTGCAGTTCGCCGTCACACTCGCCGCGATGCTGCTCGCACCGGGCGACATGAGCACGACCGAGGCGAGCGTTCCGATGACGACGGCGTTCGTGGTGCTGTCGCTCGGGTCGATCCTCGCCGGGCTCGTCATGCGCCGCGACCCGGAATCCGGTCTCACCCCACCGATCCTCGGCGCACTGAAGATCCTGTCGATCCCGGTCGTCGTCACCGTGTTCGCGGTCGAGATCGGTTTCCTCCAGGACCTCCTCATGACCACGTCGCTGACCGGTGGGCAGTGGCTCGCCTGCCTCGGCTGGTCGCTGATCATCCCGGTGGTCGTGGAGGCGGAGAAGGCTCTGCGCCGCAGGCGGCACGCGCGTCCGATCACTCCGATCTCCGCGGCGGCCGCGGTCGACCCGCAGCGTGCGCGCTGAGGCCGGCGTCATGTCCTGGACAGGAGGCCTCGCGCAGTTGCCGGGGATCGCGACGGCACGGGTGTACCGCCGCGAGTGGCTGCGCCCCGACATCACCGCCGGACTCGTCCTCACCGCACTGCTCATCCCCGCCGGAATGGGTTACGCGGAGGCCGCCGGGTTGCCCGCCTACGCCGGGCTCTACGCCACCATCGTCCCGCTCCTCGCGTACGCGGTGGTGGGTCCGTCGAAAATCCTTGTTCTCGGACCGGATTCGTCGCTCGCGCCGCTCATCGCCGCGGCGGTCCTGCCCCTCGCAGTCACCGACGACCCGGAGAGTGCCCTGGCCCTCGCAGGCATTCTGGGCGTCCTCATGGGCCTCATCCTCCTCGTCGGCGGGTTCCTGCATCTCGGCTTCGTGACCGAACTGCTGTCGAAGCCCATCCGGCTCGGGTACCTGAATGCGATCGCGCTCATCGTCATCGTCGGCCAGCTACCCAAGATGCTCGGGTTCGACGTCGACGCCTCCGGACTCCTCGGGGAGATCGGCGGAATCGGAAAGGCGGTGTTCGGGGGCGACATCGACCCCGTTGCCGCCGCGGTGGGTCTCGGCTCCCTCGTCGTCATCGTGGTGTTCCGCATCTGGATTCCCCGCATCCCCGGCGTCCTGGTGGCGGTCGTCGGAGCGATCGTCCTGTCGGCCGCGCTCGGTCTCACCGACGACATCGGGATGGTCGGCGCCCTCCCCACCGGCCTGCCGCTGCCGTCGTTCGGCGGCGTCGACTGGGGCGACGTGGGACAACTCGTGGGGCCGGCCGCCGGAATCGCCCTGATCGCGTTCGCCGACACGGGGGTTCTCTCGCGCACGTTCGCCGCCCGGCACGGCGAGGACGTGAACGGCAGCACCGAGATGAAGGCTGTCGGCGTCGCCAACATCGCGGGCGGGCTGTTCGGCGGATTCCCGATCTCGGCCAGCGGATCCCGCACCCCGGTGGCCGAACAGAGCGGCGCCCGCACACAATTGGCGTGTGTCGTCGGCGCCGTCGCGGTGCTGGTCTTCGTCCTCGTCGCCCCGGGTGTCACCGCCTACCTCCCCGACGCGACGCTGGGCGCCGTGGTGATCGTCGCGGCCACGGCGCTGGTCGACGTGGACGGCATGGTCCGCATGTGGCGGATGAGCAGCGTGGAATTCGGGCTCGCCGTCGCCGCGTTCCTCGGGGTCGCCCTGGTGGGTGTGCTGCAGGGCATCCTCGTCGCGATCGGACTGTCGTTCGTCGCCGTGGTCGCGCAGGCCTGGCAGCCGTACCGCACCGAACTCGTCCGGACGGCGGACCGGCCGGGCTTCCACGACGTCGAACGCCACCCCGGCGGCGACCGCATCCCCGGGCTGGTGCTGGTGCGCTTCGACGCCCCCCTGTTCTTCGCGAACGGCGAGATCTTCGACGAGTACGTGCGTTCAGTGGTGGCGGAGGCGCCGACCCCGGTCGAGTGGGTCGTCGTCGCCGCCGAGCCGATCACCGGACTCGACACCACCGCCGTCGACGAACTCGTCGACCTCGACACCTACCTCGAGGGCAAGGGAATCCACCTGGCGTTCGCGGAGATGAAGGGCCCGATCAAGGATCGGCTCATCCGGTTCGGGGTGGGCGACAGGTTCGACGCCACCCACTTCTACCCGACCATCGAGTCCGCGGTGGCGGCATTCCGCGACCGGGCCGGACGCGCCGAGGATCCGGCCGGAGACTGACTCTCGCTCAGACCGCCCGGCCCCGAAAGGTTCTGCGATACGCCGACGGCGGCACCCCCAGCACCGCACCCATGTGCTGCCGCAGGGAGGTGCCGGTTCCGAATCCGACCTCACGGGCGATGACGTCGACGGACAGGTCCGTGGTCTCGAGGAGTTGCCGCGCGCGGTCGACCCGGCGGGTGGTCAGCCAGCGGTTCGGGGTGGTGCCGACCTCCTCGCCGAAACGCCGGGTGAACGTGCGGACGCTCATGTTCGCGTGCGCCGCCAACCGGTTCAGCGCCAGCGGTTCGCCGAGGCGGTGCAGCGCCCACTCGCGGGTCGCCGCCGTCGACTCCGCCGTGGTCTCCGGGATCGGCCGCTCGATGTACTGGGCCTGCCCGCCGTCGCGCCACGGCGGGACGACGCATCGGCGCGCCACCCGGTTGGCGACGTCCGACCCGTGGTCGCGGCGCACGATGTGCAGGCAGAGGTCCAGTCCGGCGGCGACGCCGGCCGAGGTGAGGATGTGGCCCTCGTCGACGAACAGCACGTCGGGGTCGACCCGGACCTGCGGATACGTGCGCTGGAAGTGCTCGGTGTTGCGCCAGTGGGTGGTGGCGCGCAGGCCGTCGAGCAGCCCCGCCGCGGCGAGGATGTACGACCCGGTGCAGATCGAGACGTACCGCGTGCCGGGCCGGACGTACGCGAGCGCCCGCTCGAGGTCGGCGGGCAGACGGCCTTCGTCGTACGCGGGGCCGAGTTCGTAGGACGCGGGGATCACCACCGTGTCGGCGTCGGCGAGCAACTCCGGGCCGTGGTCGACGGACACCGAGAAGTCGGCGTCCGAGCGCACCGGCCGACCGTCGGCCGTGCACGTCTGCACGTCGTACAGCAGATTCCCGTCGGCGTCGTGGGCCCGCCCGAAGACCCGCGACGGGATGCCGAGTTCGAACGGGATCACACCGTTCAGGGCGAGCACGACCACACGATGACGCACAACCATGGCCAGATTCTTTCACATGTTGTCATTCCGGCAACTGTTCCGGCGCGGTGGCGTCGCGCAGACTTACCGTCGTGACGTCCGACATCGCGCCCCCGGCACCTCCTGCCCAGACGGCCCCGCCCCGCCTGCACTACGCCTGGCTCGTGGCGGCCGTCGCGTTCCTCGCCCTCGTGGGCGCAGCCAGCTTCCGCGCGGCGCCCTCGATCCTGATCGACCCCCTGCACGAGGACTTCGGCTGGTCGCGGGCGAGCATCTCGTCCGCCGTGTCGATCAACCTGGTGCTCTACGGTCTGACGTCGCCGTTCGCGGCGGCGCTCATGGAACGCTTCGGCATGCGCCGGGTGGTCACCGCCGCGCTGGTCCTCGTGTCCGCCGGCAGCGGCCTGACCGTCTTCATGACCGCCACCTGGCAACTCGTCCTGCTGTGGGGCGTGCTCGTCGGGCTCGGCACCGGCTCGATGGCACTCGCCTTCGTCGCCACCGTCGTCGACCGCTGGTTCGTCGCCCGCCGCGGCCTCGTCACCGGCATCCTCACCGCGGGCAGCGCCGCCGGACAGCTGGTGTTCCTGCCGATCCTCGCGATGGTCGCCGAGCACTACAACTGGCAGACCGTGGCGCTGACGGTGTCGTTCGCCGCCCTCGCCGTCGTGCCGCTGGTGCTCGTGTTCCTGCGCAACCGGCCGTCCGACGTCGGGACGGTCCCGTACGGCGCCGGGCCCGAGTACGTCGCGGAACCACCCGCCCCGAGTGGTCGCGGCGGCGCCGCGGGCCGGGCCGTGACGGTGCTGCTGTCGGCGGCGCGGACCCGGGTGTTCTGGCTGCTGGCCGGCACGTTCGCCATCTGCGGGGCGAGCACCAACGGACTCGTCGGCACCCACTTCGTGCCGGCCGCACACGACCACGGCATGCCGGTGACGGCGGCGGCGACCCTGCTGGCGGTGATCGGGATCTTCGACGTGATCGGCACCATCGCGTCGGGCTGGTTCACCGACCGGTTCGATTCACGCAAGCTCCTCGGCATCTACTACGTGCTGCGCGGGATCTCGCTGATGCTGCTGCCGATCCTGTTCGCGAACACCGTGCACCCGCCGATGATCGCGTTCGTCATCTTCTACGGCCTCGACTGGGTGGCGACCGTGCCCCCGACCGTCGCGCTGTGCCGCAAACATTTCGGCGGCGACGCCCCCATCGTGTTCGGCTGGGTGCTGGCGTCGCACCAGATCGGCGCCGGCCTCGTAGCGTTCCTCGCGGGACTGGTGCGCGACCAGTTCGGCGGCTACGACGCCGCGTTCTACGTCGCGGGCGGACTCTGCGCGATCGCGGCCGTGATGTCTCTCGCCATCGTCGCGAAACCCCGTACGGCGGCATCCGGGATCGCCTGACCCGCGCCGAAACCACTCCCCGGAGCGCCGCCGGTTCCTAAGATCGGTACATGGCAGCTCAGCGCGCATCGGACGAAGTCATTGACCGCTCCAAGATCGAGAATCGGGCTCCGTCGGTAGCCGCACTGTTCGTGGATCGGGTGGCCCACTCGCCCGGTCGCGAAGCGTTCCGATACGTCGACCCGGACGACCCGACCATGTGGGCCAGCGTCACCTGGTCGGAGGCGGGTGACCGGGTGCGCAACCTCGCGGCCGGTCTCATCGTCCTCGGCGTACAGGCCGAACAGCGGGTGGCGCTGGCCTCTGCCACCCGCTACGAATGGGTGCTCGCCGACCTCGCCGTGATGTGCGCCGGCGCGGCCACCACCACCGTGTATCCCACCAGCACGGCCTCCGACGTCGCCTACATCGTCGCGAACTCCGGCAGCCGCGTCGTCTTCGCCGAGGACGAGGCGCAACTCGCGAAGCTGCGCGAGAACCGCGGCGAACTCGGCGACGTCGAGAAGGTCGTCCTCATCGACGGCAGCGCCGCCGACGACGACTGGGTCATCACCTTCGACCAGCTGCACGACCTCGGCGAAGAACTGCTGGCCGAGACACCCGACGCCGTGCACGACCGGATCGAGGCCATCGCCCCCGACGACCTCGCCACCCTGATCTACACATCGGGCACCACCGGCAGGCCGAAGGGTGTGCGACTGTCGCACTCGGCGTGGACGTACGAAGCCGCCGCGATCGACGCCACCGGCATCCTCGACGCCGACGACCTGCAATACCTCTGGCTCCCGCTTTCCCACGTGTTCGGGAAGGTCCTGCTCACGCTGCCGCTGCAGATCGGTTTCGCGACCGCGGTCGACGGTCGCGTCGACAAGATCGTCGAGAACCTCGCGGTGGTCAAACCCACGTTCATGGGCGCCGCCCCCCGCATCTTCGAGAAGGCGTACGCGCGGATCGTCTCCACCGTCCGCGCGGAGGGCGGGCCGAAGGAGAAGATCTTCGACTGGGCCGTCGGCGTCGGCCTGCGGGTGTCGAAGGCCAAGCAGGCAGGCAAGGGCACGTCGCTGCTCGACTCGGTGCAGCACGCCGTCGCGGATCGGCTGGTGTACAGCACGATTCGCGAACGCTTCGGCGGACGCCTGAAGTTCTTCATCTCCGGGTCCGCGGCGCTCAATCGTGATGTCGCGCAATGGTTCGACGCCGTCGGCATCGTCGTCCTCGAAGGGTACGGACTGTCCGAGACCAGTGCCGCCTCGTTCGTCAACCGCCCGTCGGCATACCAGTTCGGCACCGTCGGCTGGCCCATCCCGGGCACCGAGACCCGGATCGCCGACGACGGTGAAATCCTCATCAAGGGTCCGGGCGTCATGAGCGGGTACCACGAGAACCCCGAGGCCACAGCCGAAGCGCTCACCGACGAAGGCTGGTTCCACACCGGCGACATCGGCGAACTCGACGACAAGGGCTACCTGCGGATCACCGACCGCAAGAAGGACATGTTCAAGACGTCCAACGGCAAATACGTCGCACCGTCCGCGCTGGCGGCCACGTTCAAGGGCATCTGCCCCTACGTCGGTGAACTCATCGTCGACGGCGAAGGGAAGTCGTACTGCGTCGCCCTGATCTCCCTCGACGCCGAATCGATCGAAGAATGGGCGAAGAACAACAACCTGGGCGGCAAGTCTCTCGCCGAGATCGCCAACGCCCAGGAGACCCGCAACCTGATCGGCGGCTACGTCGAGGAACTCAACGCCGGACTGAACCGGTGGGAACAGATCAAGAAGTTCCGCATCCTCGAACGGGAACTCACTGTCGAGAACGGCGAGATCACCCCGAGCATGAAGCTCAAGCGCAAGGTCGTGATGACCAACTTCTCCGGCGAACTGGAAAATCTCTACACCTGAGTTGACCCTCACGCGACGTAAGGCTGCACGGTAGGAGTCGTGAGCGAGAAACACACGGTCGGCGTGGTCGCCGGACTGGTCGGAGTGAGCGTGCGCACCCTGCACCACTACGACGAGATCGGTCTGGTGACCCCGTCCGACCGCACCCCCGGTGGCTACCGCAGCTATTCGGACGCCGACGTGGAACGTCTGCACCGCGTACTGACATACCGCGAACTGGGATTCCCCCTCGAGGAGATCGCAGCCCTCCTCGACGACCCGGACGTCGATGCACTCGCGCATCTACGGCGACAGCACGCGTTGCTGAGCGAACGGATCGATCGCTTGCACGAGATGGCTGCAGCCGTGGAGAAGATGATGGAGGCGAAAAGCATGGGCATTCAACTCACCCCCGAAGAGCAGAACGACATCTTCGGCGACAACTGGCCGGGCGAGGAGTACGCGGCCGAGGCCGAGGAGCGGTGGGGCGGCACCGATGCGTGGAAGCAGTCCCAGCAACGCGCCGCGAAGATGAGCAAGGACGACTGGAAACGCATCAAGGCCGAGGGCGACGCGGTCGAAGCCGCACTCGCACAGGCGATGACCGACGGCGTCGAACCCGGATCCGACCGGGCCAACGCGCTCGCCGAGCAGCACCGCGCCGGCATCGAACGGTTCTACGACTGCGATCACGCGATGCAGGTGAACCTCGCCGAGATGTACCTCGCCGACGACCGCTTCCGCAGGCACTACGACGACGTCGCCCCCGGCCTGGCGCAGTACGTGCGGGACGTCATCGTCGCGAATGCGGAGAAGCAGTAGCACTATCCTGAAACGCATGTCCGATCCGCAGCGTCCCAGCCCCAGTCAGTACGTCGGGTATCTGTTCGGTCGGACGCTGCCGGATTCGATGCAGGACTGGGTCCGCAACGACCTCGTCGGGCCGGGCGCGTCGGTGCGGTACGTGCTCCGGTTCATGCTTCCCGTCGCCGCGGTGCTGGCGCTGTTCCTCCTCATCCCCGGTCCGATCTGGATTCCGCTGGCGATGATGGCCCTGCTGCTGCTCCCGCTGCTCTACTTTGCGGTCGCGCTGATGAACATCTACCGTCGCCACCGTCTGCTCAGCCACGGCCTCGATCCGGACCTCGTCGGCGAGAAGGCGCAGCGCCGCGCCGACCGCACTCGCGAGGACTACGAACGCCGCCACGGCCGCACCGAGGACCGCTAGCAGCAGCGTGACGCATCACTCCCCCTCACCGGGAGTGATGCAGCGCACGTGAACGATCGATAAGTAATGCGTTAAAGTGGCGGCGTCCGAGTGGGTACTCCCACGAACCGCGTACCCCACAGGGTGCAGCGCAGGTTCCGACAGCCTCGACGGGAAGAGCAGTCATAGATGACAGTCACAGATTCGGCGGTCACGCCCGATATTCACACGACGGCGGGAAAGCTCGCCGACCTGCGTAATCGTCAGGCCGAGGCGCAGCACCCGAGCGGTGAAGCCGCGGTCGAAAAAGTGCACGCCAAGGGCAAGCTCACCGCCCGCGAACGCATCACCGCCCTGCTCGACGAGGGCT
>NZ_JBHUSF010000056.1:0-36931 GCF_042673295.1 Rhodococcus sp. NPDC057014 | reverse complement strand
ATCCCGAACGGTTCCGGGCCAGACCGGTAGCACCAGCCCTTCCCGGACCGACGGGAATCAACACCAACGTGTCTCAGACAGGTTGACAACTTCCGGAAAAGGGGTGCGTGTACAGAGAAGTGGTCCAGATACCACGAAACCGGGTCGAATCCACTCCGTGGAGTGAACTCGACCCGGCTCAGTGGCAGATCAGTCAATCAGCTATTCAGCCGAAGGCTTCAGCCGTTTCACGCTCGTCAGCCGAAGGCTTCATCGATGATCTCTTGCTGTTCCACAGCGTGCACCTTGCTCGAACCCGAGGACGGTGCCGACATCGAACGACGCGAGATGCGCTTGATTCCGGACAGCTTGTCGGGCAGCAGCTCGGGCAGAGCGAGACCGAAGAACGGCCACGCACCCTGGTTCGCCGGCTCCTCCTGAACCCACCGGAACTCGGTGGCGTTCGGGTAGCGGTCCAGCGTCTCACGGAGACGACGGCTCGGAACCGGGTACAGCTGCTCGATGCGGACGATCGCGATGTCCTCGCGGTTGTCCTTCTGCTTCTTCGCCAGCAGCTCCCAGTACAGCTTGCCGCTGACGAGGAGGACACGACGAACCTTGTCGCGTTCGCCGTCGCCCGTCTCGTACGTCGGCTCCTCGAACACCGAGCGGAACTTGCCGGTGGTGAAGTCTTCGACGTCGGAGACGGCAGCCTTGTTGCGCAGCATCGACTTCGGCGTGAAGACGACCAGCGGGCGGCGGATTCCGTCGAGCGAGTGGCGACGCAGCAGGTGGAAGTAGCTGGCCGGCGTGGACGGCACGGCCACGGTCATCGAACCCTCGGCGCACAACTGCAGGAAGCGCTCGATGCGACCGGACGTGTGGTCGGGACCCTGACCCTCGTGGCCGTGCGGCAGCAGCAGCACGACGTCGGACAGCTGGCCCCACTTGGCCTCACCGGACGAGATGAACTCGTCGATGATCGACTGCGCACCGTTGACGAAGTCACCGAACTGCGCCTCCCACAGCACGAGCGCGTCCGGGTTGCCCACGGAGTAGCCGTACTCGAAGCCGACGGCGGCGAACTCGCTGAGCGCGGAGTCGTAGACCAGGAACTTGCCGGGGTTCTCGCTGCCGAGGTTCTGCAGCGGGGTGTACTCGGCGCCCGTTTTGCGGTCGATGAGGACGGAGTGACGCTGCGTGAACGTGCCGCGCTTCGAATCCTGGCCGGACAGGCGAACCATCTTGCCCTGGTCGACCAGCGAACCGAACGCGAGCAGCTCGGCGAAGGCCCAGTCGATCTTGCCCTCGCGCGACATCTCGCGGCGCTTCTCGATGACCGGCTTGACACGCGGGTGCACGGTGAAGCCCTCGGGCAGGTTGACGAATGCGTCGCCGATCCGCTCGAGCACCGACTCGTCGACCGACGTCTTCAGCTTCGTGGGCAGCACCTGGTCGAGCTCGACCGACTCGCTGGGCTCCGGCGTGTACTTCTCGAGTTCGCGAACCTCGTTGAACACCCGCTCCAGCTGACCCTGGTAGTCGCGCAGGGCGTCTTCGGCTTCCTTCAGCGAGATGTCGCCACGGCCGATCAGAGATTCGGTGTAGCTCTTACGGACGCTGCGCTTGGTGTCGATCACGTCGTACATCGCCGGCTGCGTCATCGACGGGTCGTCGCCCTCGTTGTGACCGCGACGGCGGTAGCAGATCATGTCGATGACGACGTCCTTCTGGAACTTCTCCCGGAAGTCGACAGCCAACTGGGCGACCCAGACACAGGCCTCGGGGTCGTCGCCGTTCACGTGGAAGATCGGCGCGCCGATCATCTTCGCGACGTCAGTGCAGTACTCCGACGAACGCGAGTGCTCCGGGGCCGTGGTGAACCCGACCTGGTTGTTGACCACGATGTGCACGGTGCCGCCGGTGCGGTAGCCGCGCAGCAGCGCCAGGTTCAGCGTCTCGGCCACCACACCCTGGCCTGCGAACGCGGCGTCGCCGTGCAGCATCAGCGGCAGGACGGTGAAGCCGTCCTCACCCTTGTCGAGGATGTCCTGCTTCGCGCGGACCAGGCCCTCGAGGACCGGGTCGACCGCCTCGAGGTGCGACGGGTTGGCCGTCAGCGACACTGTGATGTCGTTGTCGCCGAACATCTGGATGTACGTGCCCTCGGCACCGAGGTGGTACTTCACGTCGCCGGAGCCGTGAGCGGCCGCCGGGTTCATGTTGCCCTCGAACTCCGTGAAGATCTTCGAGTACGGCTTGCCGACGATGTTCGCGAGAACGTTGAGGCGGCCGCGGTGCGGCATGCCGATGACGACCTCGTCGAGCTGGTGCTCGGCGGCCTGGTCGATGACGGCGTCCATCATCGGGATGACGGATTCGGCGCCCTCGAGCGAGAAGCGCTTCTGGCCGACGTACTTGGTCTGCAGGAACGTCTCGAACGCCTCGGCGGCGTTGAGCTTGCTCAGGATGTACTTCTGCTGAGCGACCGTGGGCTTGACGTGGTGCGCCTCGACCCGGTCCTGCAGCCACTGCTGCTGCTCCGGCTCCAGGATGTGCGTGTACTCGACACCGACGTGGCGGCAGTACGCGTCGCGCAGCACGCTGAGCACGTCGCGCAGCTTCATCTTCTCCTGGGCGTGGAATCCGCCGACCTTGAATTCGCGGTCGAGGTCCCACAGCGTCAGGTCGTGCGTCGTGACGTCCAGGTCGGGGTGGCTCTTGAACTTGTCCTTGACGAACTGCAACGGGTCCGTGTCGGCCATCAGGTGGCCGCGGTTGCGGTACGCCGCGATCAGTTCGAGGACGCGGGTGTTCTTGTCGACCGCGCCTTCGGAGACGTCCTGGCGCCAGCGGACCGGCTCGTACGGAATGTGCAGCGAGTGGAAGATCTCGTCGTAGAACTCGTCGCTGATCAGCAGCTTGTGGATGGTCCGAAGGAAGTCGCCGGACTCCGCACCCTGGATGATGCGGTGGTCGTACGTCGAGGTCAGCGTCATGAGCTTGCCGACGCCCATCTCGGCGATCTTCTCGTCGCTCGAGCCCTGGAACTCCGCCGGGTACTCCATGGCGCCGGCACCGATGATGGCGCCCTGGCCGTTCATCAGGCGCGGCACGGAGTGCACGGTGCCGATGCCGCCGGGGTTGGTGAGCGAGATCGTGACACCCGAGAAGTCCTCGGCGGTGAGCTTGCCGTCACGCGCGCGCCGGACGATGTCCTCGTAGGCGCTGTAGAACTGCGTGAAGTTGTGGGTGTCGGTGTTCTTGATCGCGGCGACGACGAGGGATCGGTTGCCGTCCTTGCCCGGCAGGTCGATGGCCAGGCCGAGGTTGGTGTGTGCGGGGGTGACCGCGTTGGGTTTGCCGTCGATCTCGGCGAAGTGCCGGTTCATGTTCGGGAACGCCTTGACCGCCTGCACGATCGCGTAACCCAGCAGGTGCGTGAACGAGATCTTGCCGCCGCGGGTACGGGCGAGGTGGTTGTTGATGACGATCCGGTTGTCGAACATCAGCTTCGCAGGGATGGCGCGAACACTGGTGGCGGTCGGAATGGCCAGCGAGGCCGACATGTTCTTCGCGACGGCAGCAGCTGCACCGCGGAGAACCTTCGACTCGTCGGCGGCAGGCGCGGGGGCGGACGCCTTCGCGTCCTTCGCCGGGGCGGCCTTCGCGGGTGCGGCCTTCGCGGGGGCCTCGGTCTTCGGGGCGGCGGCCTTCGGGGCTGCACCGTTGGGTGCAGTCTTGGCTGCGGCGCCGTTGGCCGGCTTGGTCTGAGGCTGGGGTGCGGTCGCGGACTCGGAAACCGGGGGAGTCGAAGCCGTGGCGGGAGCGGCAGCCGGTGCGGCGGTGGTGGTGCCGTTCGTGCCGTGTCCGTTGGCTGCGCCTGCCTTGGCGGCGGCTGCGTCGGGAGAATAATCCGTCAGGAATTCGTGCCAACTCGCGTCCACGGACGACGGATCGTCCTGGAAGCGCTGGTACATTTCGTCAACCAGCCACTGGTTCTGTCCGAACTGGGATGTAGAGCTGCTGCTCACGGCAGGTGTTCGCCTCGTTTCTATTTCGGTACCCGATCAGAGCGCCTATATACATGAGACTAGCCCTCGCGTGTGACGTGTAGATCGCCAGGCCTGCACGTGTGAGCTGTCTCACGGCCAACCGATGGGGTCACCATCGATGACGGTTCTCGCCCCGCGATTATTCCCCGCCCCGGTCTCCGCCGCATCCCACAGTCCCGAATAGTGGCCACCGGCATAGCGCAGAGTGGCGTGCGATCCCGTTTCCACCACCCGCCCCTTGTCGATGACGAGAATCACATCCGCCCGGGCCGCGGTGGCCAGCCGGTGGGCCACCACCACCGACGTCCGGGTGCGTGTCACACGGCTGCTCGCCTCGAGAACTACCTGCTCCGTGGCCGGATCGAGGGTCGCGGTCGCTTCGTCGAGCAGCAGCAGATCGGGGTCGACCAGCTCGGCGCGAGCGAGCGCGATCAGCTGGCGCTGGCCCGCCGACAGGCCCTGCCCGCGCTCGCCGATGGGGTGATGCATCCCACCCCGCAATTCGGCGATCGTGCCCAATGCTCCGACCGCCCGGGCCGCGTCCTCGATCTCGTCCCGGCTCGCATCGGGGCGTCCGTAGGCGATGTTGGTGGCGACGGTGCCGGTGAACAGGTGGGCTTCCTGGGGGACGACGCCGAGCCGTCCGCGGTACTCGCCGAGCGGGTACCGGCGGAGGTCCACGTCGTCGACGAGCACCGCCCCCGACGTCGGGTCGTAGAAGCGGGCGAGCAGCTTCACGATGGTCGACTTGCCCGCGCCGGTCCGGCCGACGAGCGCGACGGTGGTGCCGGCGGGGATGTGCAGGTCGATGTCGGTGAGGGCGTCGCTGTCCGCGCCCTGGTAGCGGAACCCGACGTCGCGCAGGCACAGCTCGCCGCGCAGATGCCCGTCGATCGGCTGGAGATCGTCACGGGAGGTCGCCCGCTCGATGGAACTGGGTGTGCGGAGCAGGTCCCCGATACGGAGCAGGCCCACACTGGCCTGCTGATAACCGTCGAACACCTGCGACAGCTGCTGGATGGGCCCGAACAGCAGCCCGAGGTACAGCACGAAGGCCACGAGCGTCCCGGTGGTGGTGTGGCCGCCCGCGACCTGGTGCGCACCGACGAACACCACGGCGGCGAGGGCGAGGTCCGAGAGGAACGCGATGAACGGGAAGTACAGCGAGATCGCGCGCTGCGACCGCATGCGGCTGCGCCGGTAGCTGTCGGCCCGCTCCGCGAACCGGCGGGCGGCGAACTCTTCGCGGCGGTAGGCCTGGGCGGCGCGGAGCCCTGCGACGTTCTCCTGGAAGTCGGCGTTGACGAGGGAGATCCGCTCCCGCGAGACGGTGTAGGCCACCGAGGAGATCCGGCGGAAGATCAGCGTCGCGACGAGCAGCGGCGGGATGACGGCGAGCGCCACCAGCGCGAGCGTGACGTCGGTGGCGACGAGGGCGACGGAGATGCCGAGGACGGTCAGCACGCTCACGACGGCGGTGGACATCCCCGTCTGGATGAACGAGGACAACGCGTCGACGTCCGTGGTCATCCGCGTCATGATGCGGCCGGACAGTTCACGCTCGTAGTAGTCGAGCCCGAGTCGTTGCAGGTGGGCGTAGCTGCGCACCCGCAACCCGAACAGCACCCGTTCACCCGCCCGCGCCGTGAGCACGGTCATCAGGGCGACGACGAGCCAGCCTGCGACGACTAGTGCGACGCCCACCCCCGCGGCGGTCCAGAGCGTCGCGGCGTCCTGCGGGACGACTCCGTGGTCGATCGCGTACCGGACGATGGACGGGAACGCGATCCCCGCCAGCGCGTCGAGCGCGAGGCAGACGACGACGGCCACGAGCAGGCCGCGGACCGGCCGCAGGATCCGCGACAGCCGGAAGTCGGGTTCGGGGAGGCGCAGGTTCCGCGTCTCGATGCCCGGGCTCTCGACCGCGGGCGGCAGTGCACTCACGGCGTCCCGGAGCTCGGGGGTCGCGGCCACGCTGCCGAGCGCGCCCGCCATCGGTCCGCCGCCGGAACGGCCGCCGGGGCCCGCGCCGAGGGCCGGGGTGCGGCCGGACGAGGCGGCCGCGACGGGGCCGTCCCATTCCTCGGCGTCCTCCGGCCACAACTCGGACTCGGACGGCACGCGCCGATACGGCACGGCCTCGCTCGGAGCGGGGACGCTGACGTCGATGGGGCCCGCGCCGTCGGGGGAGGCGAACAGTGCGCGGAAGAGCGGACATCGTTCGTCGAGTTCGGAGACGGTGCCGGAATCGACGATCCGTCCGTCGTCGAGCACGGCGACGCGGTCCGCGAGCGACAGCGTGGAGCGGCGATGCGCCAGGATCAGCGCCGTCCGGCCGCGGTTGGCGCGCAGTGCCTCGAAGATCGACGCCTCGGTGGTGGCGTCGACGGCGGACGTGGCGTCGTCGAGGATCAGCACTCGCGGGTCGGTGAGGAGTGCGCGTGCCAGCGCGATCCGCTGCCGCTGGCCGCCAGATAGGGTGAGACCGCGTTCGCCGACCACGGTGTCGTAGCCTTCCGGCAGCGCGGAGACGAATTCGTCGGCGGCGGCCATGGTGGCGGCGGCGCGGATCTCCTCGGCGGTGGCGTCGGGCCTGCCGAGTGCGATGTTGGCCGCGATGGTGTCGGAGAAGAGGAACGGTTCGTCGAACACGAGGCCGACCGCTTCGCGCAACTGCTCGGCGCTCAGGGTGGACACGTCGAACGATTCGCCGCCGGAGGTGAGGGACACCGACCCCGAGGACGGCGCGTAGAAGCGGGGGAGCAGCAGCGACAGCGCGGTCTTGCCGGAACCGGCCGTGCCGACCACCGCGACCGTCTCGCCGGGTGCGATGCGCAGGTCGAGCCCGCGGTGGACGTGGCGGTCCGAGTCGAACCCGAACGTCACCGAACGCAGGTCCACACCCAGCGGTCCGCCGGGCAGCGCGGTGGGATGCGGTGGGTCCGCGACCTCCGGTTCGGCGTCGATCACCTCGTACACGCGCTCGACGGCGGCCCTGGACAGCTGGGCCATGATCACGACCGACGACAGGGTGCGGGTGACGCCGGTCATCGTGGCGACGTAGGTGGCGAAGGCGAGGAACGTGCCGATCGTGATGGTCCCGTGCAGGGCGAGGTAGCCGCCGATCGCGATGACGCCGACGAGGCCGAGTTGGGGCAGCGCCGCCATGGTCGGGGCGAAGCGCGCGTTGATCCGGGCGGCGCGCAGGCGTTCCGCGTACAGCGCCCGGCTGTGGTCCTCGAGTTGGTCGACGGCCCGGCGTTCCTGGCCGAAGCCCTTGACCACGCGGACACCGGTGACGGTTTCCTCGACGTGCTGCGCGAGGTCGGCCGCTCGTTGCTGCGCCGACCAGGTGGCCGCGAACAGCTTCGGTCGCATCGTGTACACGACGAGGCAGACCGCGGGAACGATCACCAGCGCGACGACGGTCAGCAGCGGCGAGAGCCACGCCATGATCGCGAGTGCGAGGACGAATTGGAGCAGCGCGCCCGCCGACAGCGGGACCATCGCGAGCAGTCCCTGCACCAGTTGGAGGTCGGTGATGGACCGGGACACCACCTGGCCGGTGCGGATCTGATCCTGCCCCCGCCCGTCGAGCCGTTGCAGCGCGCCGAGCAGCCCCAGCCGCAGGTCGTGCTGGACGTCCAGGGATAGCTTGCCCGCGAGCATCCGGCGGCCGTACTGGCAGCCGAACCGCACGCACGCGAGCAGCGCGATGAGCAGCGCGGCGGTGCCGATCACCCGGGTGGCGCTACCGGAGCCCGCGGCGTCGACCGCGTACTTGGTGAGAAGGGGGAACGAGATGTCGATGCCCGCGGCGATCACCGTCACGGTGAGGGCGCCGAGTGCGACGCGGCGGTGCGCCCAGCACTCACCGCTCAGCCGTCGAATCCAGCCCGGCCGTGCCTGATCCCGCTCCAGCGTCTGTTCCCGTTCGATCACCGACGACGCACTCTCACCTACCACTGGGTCCACGTTAGCGCCGGGTACCGACAGGGCCGGTATCCGGCGCGGTGTCAGGTGATGTCGCGCTGCCGGGTGAGCACCCAGCCACCCGCGACGAGGACGGCCGTCCACCCGAGCAGGGCGAGGGGTGCGGCAGGCCAGAGCGTCAGCCAGTCGATCTCGTTGCCTGCGGCAGCGTTGGCGACCGTCCCGAGGGTGGCGGACACGGGGAGGATGCTGCCGACGGCGCCGATGCCGATTCCGCTGAGGATCGAGCGGAGGATCATCTCGCCGAGGGTGTACCAGACGACGAGGGCGATGCAGCTTCCCACGGACGAGCCGGTGAGCATCGACACGCCGCCGCCGACGAGCGCCCAGAGCGTGGCGCAGATCAGGGCGGCGCCGAGCATGGCGAACAGGGATCCGCGCAGTTCGAACGTGTCACCTCCGAACGTCAGCAGCAGGGCGACGCTGACCACCTCGACCACGAGGCAGTAGAAGAAGCCGAACGCCGCGGTGACGGCGAGCTTGGCGCCGATCACCCCGTCCCGGCCGCGGGCGGTGAGGAACGTGGTGGTGAGCGTCTTGTACCGGAATTCGGTGCCCACGTTGACCGCCCCGAAGAGTGCGGCGAACAGGACGACGAGGGCGACGGCGACGGCGAGTCCGAACAGGGTGGCGGCGAGGTTGGCCTCGTTCGGATCGGCCTCGAACGCGTCGGTGAACGCGCGCATCACCGGAAGGGTGATCGCGCTCGAGAACATTCCGACGATCAGCGGTGCCAGACCGAGCATCCACCAGAAGCGCAGTGTGGTGACCTTGCGGAATTCCGCGGTGAGCAGCGTTGTCATCGCGGACCTCCGGACATCGGTCCGTGCTGGGGGTGTGCGGGTGGCGGGCCGTAGCCCGGTTGCGGGGAGTAGCCGGGCGGTGGACCGTAGCCCGGTGGTGGACCGTAGCCCGGTTGGGGGGCGTAACCCGGTTGTGGGGTGTATCCGGGCTGGGGAGCGTACACCGGCGGTGTGCCGTACCCCGCGGGTGCGGCCGGGCTCGCGCCGGCCACGTACTGTCCTGCGGTCATCGACAGGAAGAGCTGCTCGAGATCGATGTGATCGCCGACCGCCCCGAAGATCGTCACCCCGGCGCCCGCTGCGACGGACTCGACGAGTTCGAGGGACGCACCGACGACGGCGAGGCGCCCGTCGGCCAGCGACCGGGCGTCGACGATTCCCCTCGCGGCCAGGGCGGTCGCCAGCGCGGCCGGGCTCGACGACGCGACCAGCAGCCTGCTCTGCTGCGACTTGCGCAACTCCTCCATGCGTCCCTGGTAGACGAGGGAGCCGCGGCTGACGATCACCAGATTGTCGACGGTCTGCTCCACCTCGCGGAGGATGTGGCTCGAGATCAGCACCGTGCGGCCGGATGCGGCGAAGCCCTTCAGGAACTCGCGCAGCCAGGCGATGCCCTCGGGGTCGAGTCCGTTGGCCGGTTCGTCGAGGATCAGGATCCGCGGATCGCCGAGCAGCGCCGTCGCCAGCGACAGCCGCTGACGCATGCCGAGGGAGAAACCGCCCGCCTTGCGACCGGCGACGTCCTCGAGCCCGACGAGTGCGAGCACCTGGCGCGCGCGTGCGTCCGGAACGCGGATCGCGGAGGCGTACACCTGCAGGTGGTCGAGTGCCGTCCGGTTGGGGTGCAGGCTCTGCGAGTCGAGGACGGCGCCGACCGTGCGTGCGGGGTCGACGAGCGACCGGATCGGAACCCCGGCGACGGTGGAGGTACCGGACGTCGGCTTCACGAGACCGAGGATCATCCGCAGTGTCGTGGTCTTACCCGACCCGTTGGGCCCGAGGAATCCGGTGATCGATCCCTGCGGCACGGTGAAGCCGAGGTCCGTGACCGCGTCGACGTTCTTGAAGCGCTTCGACAGCCCCCGCACCTCGATCGGCGCCGCGACACTTCCCGGGATTGCTGTGGTCAACCCGTCCTCCCCTGCCACAATCGAATGGAACTGTTCCGACCCTACTGGGCTGCCGTGCCGAGATTCACCAACTGACGTACAGGCGTCGCGACGGCGCTTGCCGACACCAATCGATCGGGGACGCACATGAGCAAGCACCACCATCATCACCACCGCGACGTCATCTCTCCCGCGTACACCGGGCGCCTGTCGATCGACCCGTTTCCGGCGTTGCGGTTGCCGGACGACGAGACCGATCCGGAGGCCGCGTACCGGTTCATCCACGACGAGTTGATGCTCGACGGCAGTTCCCGGTTGAACCTGGCCACGTTCGTCACCACGTGGATGGATCCCGAGGCCGACAAGTTGATGGCCGAGACGTTCGACAAGAACATGATCGACAAGGACGAGTACCCCGCGACGGCGGCGATCGAGGCCCGCTGCGTGTCGATGGTGGCCGACCTGTTCCACGCCCCCGACCTGTCGACCACCGACCCGGCCAGCGCCACCGGCGTCTCGACGATCGGTTCGAGCGAGGCGGTGATGCTCGGTGGTCTCGCGCTCAAGTGGCGGTGGCGGGCGAAGCGGGAGGCGGCGGGGAAGGACACGGCCCGGCCGAATCTGGTGCTCGGCAGCAACGTGCAGGTGGTGTGGGAGAAGTTCTGCCGGTACTTCGATGTCGAGCCCAAGTACCTGCCGATGGAGAAGGGCCGCTACGTCATCACGCCGGAGCAGGTGCGGGACGCGGTCGACGAGAACACCATCGGTGCGATCGTGATCGTGGGCACCACGTATACCGGGGAGCTCGAGCCGGTGGCCGAGATCGCGGCCGCTCTCGACGCGCTCGCCGCGTCCGGCGGCCCGGACGTCCCGATCCACGTGGACGCGGCGAGCGGTGGCTTCGTCGTCCCCTTCCTGCAACCGGAGTTGTTGTGGGACTTCCGGGTTCCGCGCGTCGCCTCGATCAACGTGAGTGGTCACAAGTACGGGTTGACGTATCCGGGTATCGGGTTCGTGGTGTGGCGTGAGCGTGAGTACCTTCCCGAGGGGCTGGTGTTCCGGGTCAACTACCTGGGCGGCGACATGCCCACGTTCACTCTCAACTTCTCGCGGCCCGGCAATCAGGTGGTGGGGCAGTACTACAACTTCCTGCGACTCGGCCGGGCCGGCTACCGGTCGATCATGGAGACGCTGCGCGACACCGCGGTCCGCGTCGGCAAACGCATCGCCGAGCTCGACTATTTCACCCTGATCACGGACGGGACCGACATACCGGTGCTGGCGTTCGAACTGGTCGGCGATCCCGGGTTCACGGTCTTCGATGTGTCACACGAGATGCGGGCGCGGGGGTGGCAGGTGCCGGCGTACACGATGCCCGCCGACGCGGAGGACGTGGCGGTTCTGCGCATCGTCGTGCGCGAGGGCTTCAGCGCCGACCTGGGTACCCTCGTCGCGGAGGCGATCGAGGCAGTGTGTGCTGAACTCAGCGAAAAGGGCGGCGGGCGTTCGACGGAACAGCACTTCGCCCACTAGGTCACGCCTCGATCGCGCGGAGCTCGTCCGGCCAGCGGGCGGGGGCGGGACCGAACGCCTCCCGCGAGTTCTTGATGACGCCCTTGCCGATGGCCCGGTTGCCGGCGCCGCCGATGGCCGCGCCGATGCCGGCGGGCACCAGTTTGCCGAGTACCAGCGCACTGCGGCGGGCGGCGTACTTGGTGATGAACTTTCGCACCAGGGTGCTGTTCATGCCCTTCATGGTGGGGCCGGGGATGCGGCTGGTGATGGCGCTCGCCCAGTTTTTCGCCGTCACACCCGTCGCCTTCTGGACGATTTCCATGCCCGATTCGCCGAGGGCCACCGAGAGCACCAGTGCGCGCCGCTGCTGGTGGTCGGCGGCCGAGATGCCGTGCACCGACGCGACCGCGAGCGTGAGCAGCGCCGCCGCCTCGAGGAAGAACGCCGATTCGGCGCCCACCGCGGCGATGGAGGCGACGGTGCCGACCCCGGGAATGGCGGCGGTCGCGCCGACCGCGCTGCCGCTGCCCGTCACGGCGAGCAGGAACATTTTCTCCATGCGCTCGACGATCTGCGCGGGCGACTCACCGGGGTGCGAGCGCCGGACCCATTCGACGTACTTGGCCACCGCGGGCGCCTGGAGCCGGCTTCCGTTGTCGAGGACCGAGACCAGTACCTTCTCCACCGGTCCACCATTGCCAGCCATCGGGGCTCCCGTCTCGCCTAGTGCTTCGTGTGTGCTGGCACCGACTGTAGGTGAGCGAACGCCGTGGCCGCTGTCGGCATCGGTGCCTAGGCTGGTGTCGTGAGCGTCGCCGGCAGCGATACCGCAGTCTCGTCCGGGGCCTTCCGGCTCCCGGCCGCACCCCTGCGCGCCCTGGTCACGGGGTACGACGGTTACCGGCTGGCCGGGTTCGAGCCCGGCATCCATCTCGGTCTGCCCTCGCCCTGCCTGACGGTGGTCGTGACGATCGACGGGCCCCTCGACATCGCCGCGCAGGCAGCGCCCGGGCAGGCGCCCGGTCGTTACGACACTCTGGCCAGCGGCATCGCGACGTCGCCGGTCACGATCCGGCACGACGGCCACCAGCACGGCGTCCAGCTGGCGCTCAGCCCACTCGGCGCCCGGGCGCTGCTGGGCGTGCCCACCGCCGCCCTCGGGGCGTGGGTCGTCGGCCTGGAAGACCTGCTCGGGTCCGATGCGGGGGAGCTGACGGAGCGGCTGTCGCTCGAACCCTGCTGGGACGGGCGGTTCGCGATCCTCGACGAGATCCTCACGCGCCGCGCCCAGCCGGCGGAGATCGACCCGCATCTCGTCCGCGCCTGGCACCTGCTCGTCGCCGGCGGCCGCGTCCGGGTCGCCGACGTCGCGCACGAGGTCGGCTGGAGCAGAAGGCATCTGATGAACCGGTTCGTGGCGGAGTACGGCGTGACACCCAAGGACGTGGTGCGGTTGTCCCGCTTCGATCGTTCGCACCGCATGCTCAAGGGTGCCCACGGGGCGACCCTCGCCGACGTGGCCGCGGTGTGCGGGTACTACGACCAGGCCCACATGGCGCGGGACTGGCGCGACCTTGCGGGGGTCGCCCCGTCGCGGTGGCGGGAGATCGACCCGTTCTCATTCGTCCAAGACCCGGAGCACGACGACGGAGCACGGTGATGACATGACAACTTCGACACGAACCACGTATGTGTGGCCCACCCTCGTCTACCGCGACGCCCGGGCCGCGATCCGTTTCCTCGTCGACGCGTTCGGATTCGACGAGAAGGCGGTGTACGGCGAGGGCGACCGGGTCGACCACGCCGAACTCGCCTGGCCGAAGGGCGGCGGCATCATGCTCGGCTCGCCCAGCGAGGACTCGGTGATCAGCGACCTCCCGCCGGGGACGGGGTCGGTGTACCTCGTCGTCGACGACCCCGACGCCCTCCACGAACGCGCGGTGGCCGCCGGTGCCACGATCGTCCGTGGCCTGCGGGACGAGGATTACGGCTCGCGCGGATTCACCTGCCGCGACCCCGAGGGTGTGTTCTGGAGTTTCGGCACCTACGCCGGCGCCTAGACCCGCCCGATCACGCGCCGTGCCCGGCCGGGACCTCCTCGCCGGGCTTCGGCGGAGGCGGCGGCGTGCCGTCCCCGAACGGCCTGCCGCCCAGCCCTTCACGGCCGTGCGGCGTGAGCCAGCCGGACAGGTCGGGGCCCTTCGGCACGATCTGCGTGGGATTGATGTCGGTGTGCACGATGTAGTAGTGCTGCTTGATCTGGGTGAAGTCGATGGTGTCGCCGAACCCCGGCGTCTGGAAGAGGTCGCGCGCGTAACTCCACAGGGCGGGCATCTCGTCGAGTGTGTTCCGGTTGCACTTGAAGTGCCCGTGATACACCGCGTCGAACCGTGCCAGGGTGGTGAACAGCCGCACGTCGGCCTCGGTGATCGTGTCCCCGACGAGGTACCTGCGGTCGGTCAGCCGCTCCTCGAGCCAGTCGAGGCGGGCGAACAGGCGGTCGTAGGCGGATTCGTACGCCTCCTGGGATCCGGCGAAACCGCACCGGTACACACCGTTGTTCACGTCGCGGAACACGAGATCGGCGACCTCGTCAATCTCGTCGCGCAGCGGTTCGGGATAGAGGTCCGGGGCGCCCTCGCGGTGGTACCGCGTCCATTCCGACGACAGGTCCAGGGTGATCCGGGGGTAGTCGTTGGTGACCACCTGCCCGGTGGGGACGTCGACGATGGCAGGCACGGTGATGCCCCGCGAGTAGTCGGGGAAGCGCGCGAAGTACGCGTCCTGCAGGCGCGGAATCTTCAGCACCGGGTCGAGCCCGCCCGGGTCGAGATCGAAGGTCCAACTGCGCTCGTCGTGGGTGGGGCCGCACAGCCCCATCGACACCACGTCCTCGAGTCCGAGCAGTCGCCGGACGATGACCGCGCGATTGGCCCACGGGCAGGCGCGGGCGGCCACGAGGCGGTAGCGGCCGGGCTCGACGGGATAGCCGTCGCGACCGTCGGCCGTGATGCGGGTGGCGATGTAGTGGGTGTCGCGCGTGAACTCGGCGCCGGGTTCGACGTAGGCGCCTGCCGTGCCGTGCGGTTCTGCCGTTCGGTCTGTCATGGTCGACTCGTTCCCGTCCTTCGATGTCGTCTCAGAGCGTACTTCGCGAGATCGTGACCTCGGCGTACGTTCCCAGTTCCCGGTACCCGACGCGGGCTGCGAGCGCGCGCGTGGCCGGATTGCCGCGGGGTGAACGGCATTGGGCGATCAGGCCGGAGTCGAGTGCGTCGTCGGTGGCGATCCCGGCGACCGTGGCGCCCAGTCCCCGGCGCCGGAACTCCGGTGCCGTGAGCACGCCGACATCGGCGAGGAAGCCCTGGAATTCGGTGTACCCGGCGCACCCGACCGGCTGCTGCGCGTCGTCGAGAATCGTGAACCACCGCTCGCGGTCCGCCACCCGGGCCTCGGCGACGTCATCCGGGGGACATGCCGCCTCGACCTGCCGGACGTGGTCGCGTTCGTGGGAGACGAGGGGTGGCCGGCCGGTCACCGGATCCTGGTAGTCGGTGCCGTACGCGAGCACGACCGGGCCGGCGCACCGTCCGGACCGGTCCTGGGTGAGGGCGAGCAGCGTCGCGGATTCCGTCAGTTCCTCCGCCGTGTGCCCGTCGGCGCGCTCGATCGCCCACCGCGGTCCGACGAGCGCGGACGTCTCGCCCAGGCGCAGGAATCGGATCGTGCCGGTGTCGTCGGCCACCCGGACCGCGCGGTCGTCGGCATCCGGCCGGGCGGTCAGTTCGCGTGACCAGGCGAGCCGAATGATGTCGAGGTGATGGGAGTCCACGGGGCCCACGGTAGCCGCTTGTTCGCGCCCGCCCCGGACGGTATATTCCACATGGAGTATTCGGTTCGGAGTAGTGGAAAGGTGGTGACCGTGGCACTCACGCCGCTCGGCGTCACCATCCTCGGCCTGCTGTGTGAGCGCACGATGCACCCGTACGAGATGTATCAACTCGCCGCCGCCCGCCGCGGACGCGTGGTGAAGATCCGGCCGGGGTCGCTGTACCACACCGTGAGCAGGCTCGAAGGTGAAGGACTGGTGCGCACCACCGGCACCGACCGGGCGGGAAACCGGCCCGAACGCACCATGTACGAGGTCACCGACGCAGGCAGGGAAGCGCTCGTCCACCGGGTGAGCGACATGCTCGCCACCCCGGTGCCCGAGTACCCGCAGTTCCCGCTCGCACTCGCGGAGGCGCACAACGTCGACGCGCACACCGTGGTGGACTTGCTCCGGGAACGGCTCGATCACCTCACCCGCGAGATCGACGAACTCGACGCCGCCGCCGCGCTCGCCTGCTCCACCGAGATCCCCAGGATCTTCCTCCTCGGCAACGAATTCCTCGTCACCGTCGCCCGCGCGGAGCACGAATGGCTCAGCGCCCTGGTGACCGACATCGACTCCGGCGCCCTGCCGTGGCTCTCCCCGGAACTCGTCGAACGACTGACACACTCACGCCGGATCCCGTCCGGTTCAGCAAAGGATTGATGATGGACACCGAGCGCACCGCACCACCCGAGCACCGAAATCCCTGGCCCGCGCTGTGGGCCCTCGTCATCGGCTTCTTCATGATCCTCGTCGACAGCACCATCGTGGCAGTGGCGAACCCGGCGATCATGAACGACCTGCACACCGACATCAACAAGGTCGTCTGGGTCACCAGCGCCTACCTGCTGGCGTACGCGGTGCCGCTGCTGGTCACCGGCCGCCTCGGTGACCGCTTCGGCCCCAAGAACATCTACCTGATCGGGCTCGTCCTGTTCACCGGGGCGTCGCTGTGGTGCGGCCTCTCCGGCACCATCACCATGCTCATCGTCGCGCGCGTGTTCCAGGGACTCGGCGCCGCACTGATGACGCCGCAGACGATGGCCGTCATCACCCGGACGTTCCCGCCGGACCGCCGCGGCACCGCGATGGGTCTGTGGGGTGCCGTCGCGGGTGTCGCCACCCTCGTCGGACCACTCGCCGGCGGCGTGCTCGTCGACAACCTCGGCTGGGAATGGATCTTCATCGTCAACGTCCCCGTCGGCGTGATCGCGTTCGTGCTGGCCTGGCGGCTCGTGCCCGCGCTGGAGACCCACGAGCACAAGTTCGACATCCCCGGCGTCGTGCTCAGCGCGCTCGGCATGTTCTTCCTCGTGTTCGGCATCCAGGAGGGCAGTTCCTACGACTGGTCGGCGACCGTGCTCGCGTCGATCGCCGCAGGCCTCGTCCTGCTCGGCGTCTTCGTCTGGTACCAGTCCTGGAACAAGAACGAGCCGCTGCTGCCGCTGGGACTGTTCAAGGACCGCAACTTCTCCCTCGCCAACGTGGCGATCACCGCCATGGGATTCGCGATCACCGCGATGGTGCTGCCCTTGATGTTCTACACGCAGGCGGTCCGGGGTCTGTCGCCCACGCGGTCGGCTCTGCTGCTCGTGCCCATGGCTGTCCTCACCGGTGTGTTCGCCCCGTTCATCGGCAAACTCGTGGACCGCACCCACCCGAGGTACATCGCGGGCGCCGGGTTCCTGCTGTTCTCCATCGCGCTCGGCTGGCTGTCCATGGTGATGTCGCCGGACGTGGCGATCTGGGAACTGCTGCTGCCGATCGGGCTGATCGGCCTGGCCAACGCGTGTATCTGGTCGCCGCTCGCGGCCACGGCCACCCACAACCTTCCGCCCCATCAGGCGGGCGCCGGGGCCGGCGTCTACAACACGACCCGCCAGGTCGGCGCGGTCCTCGGCAGCGCCGCGATCGGCGCGCTCATCACGGCCCGCCTGTCCGCGCAGGGGCTGAACGCCGACAGCCAGGAGGCCGGAGTCGGGGAGATGCCCGAGTTCGTGAAGGAACCGTTCGCCACGGCGATGTCGCAGTCGATCTGGCTGCCCGCCGCCGTCCTGCTGGTCGGTTTCGTCGCCTCCGTCTGTTTCGCCCGACCGTTGCGGGAGAAGAAGCCCGGCGTCAGTGCGGACGACGCAGCCAGTCGGGAAACATCACTGCGGGGTTGAGGTAGTCGTCGGGGTCGAATGCCCGCTTGATCGTCCACATCGCGCCGATGTCCTCGCGGCTGAGCGCGAGGTCCAGGTAGTTGCGTTTGTGCGCGCCGACGCCGTGTTCGGAGGCGATGTTGCCGCCGTGGTCGCGGATCAGTTCCGTCACCGGCCGGTACAGCACGGACTCGTCGGGGCAGCGCAGCACGTTGAGGTGGACGTTGCCGTCGGCGACGTGCCCGAACAGTATCGGGACTGCGTCGGGTGCCCGGCTCGCCACCAGCGCGACGGCGTCGGCGACGAACGCGGCGAGGGTGTCCAGCGGGAGGGCGGCGTCGAACTTCAGCGGAGGGCCGAACAATCCGACCACGTCCGCGAACGCATCCCGCGCCGCCCACACCCGGGCGCGGCCTGCGGGATCGATCCCGACGGCGGGTTCGTCGGCGGGAGCGCACCGCTCCAGCGCGTCGGCGAGTTCGCCGGTGAGGTCGCGGTTGCCGGCCAGTTCCACCAGCAGATACCACGGCAGACCCGTGGGAACCGCGAAACCGAGCCGCGCCGAGGCCAATTCGAGCCCGCGGCCGTCGAGCATCTCCACGGCATCCACCCCGTCGAGCCGCCGGACGACGTGCACCGCGTCGATCAACCCGGACAGGTGCGCGAAGCCGGCGAGGGCGGTCACCCGGAACTCCGGCACCGGGTGCAGCGCCAGATCCACGGCCGTGACCACACCGAGGGTGCCCTCGCTGCCCACCCACAGCGCGGGCAGGTCGTATCCGCAGTTCTCGGCGCCCACCCGCATGCGGCGCCGCACGATCGCCCCGTCGGGGAGCACCACCTCCAGGCCCAGCACCTGCGCGGACATGTGCCCGTACCGCACGGTGTGCACGCCGCCGGCGTTGGTGGACACCATGCCGCCGATCGTCGCGGAATCGCGGGAGGCGAGGTCGACGCCGAACAGCAGTGCGGCGTCGGACGCGGCGCGTCGTACTGCCGCGAGGGTGACCCCGGCGCCGACGGTGACGCGCAGATTGTCGCGGTCGACGGCCCCGACCGCGGTCAGCCGTTCCGTCGACAGCAGCACGTCGTCGTGCTCGGGAACCGTGCCCGCTTCGAGTCCGGTGCGGCCGCCCTGCACCGTGACCTTCATCCCGGCCCGGCGGCAGATGCCCAGTACGGGCGAGACTTCCGCGGCATCGGCCGGCCGGACCAGTGCGCTCGCCCGCCCGCTGTAGCGCCCCGTGTGGTCGGTGGCGCGGGCGGCGAGCACGTCCGCGTCCACGGTCACGAACCGTTCCCCGACGACCTCGGCCAGCGCCGCACGCAGCGAGTCCACACCCCGATCGTAGGCGGAACGGGTGTGGCAGTCTGGCCGCATGACTGAGCCTGCCGCCGCGCATCCCACCCGACTCGAGCGTGTCCGCACCGACGCCGGCGCCGAGATCGCGATCCTGACGTTCGCCCACGGCCCACTGAACCTCTTCGATCAGGCGATGTTCGACGCCGTGCAGGCCGACGTCGCGGCGCTCGCCGAGGACCCGCCGCGCGCGGTGCTCCTGCGCGCGGAGGGCAAGGTGGTTTCCGCGGGGGTGGACGTCCACGTGTTCGACGGGCTCACCGCGGAGCAGGGCGCGGACCTGTGGCAGGAGTTGTTCGCCGAGATCTGCCATCCGCTGGAGGCGTTGCCGTGCCCCGTCGTGTACGCGGCGCACGGGCTGACGCTGACCGCCGCCTTCGAGATCGCCCTCGCCTGCGACATCATCCTCGCCGCGCCGAAGGCGAAGTTCGGACTCGTCGAGACGGTGGTGGGGCTGACCCCGTCGATGGGCGGTCCGCAGCGGCTGGCCGAGCGGGCGGGATCCGGCCGCGCCCGGGAACTGGTGATGACCGGCGACCTGTACGACGCGACGACGCTGCACGCCTGGGGTGTGGTCAACGCCGTCCACGAGGACGTCGACGGGCAGGCCCGCGCGCTCGCCGCACGCCTGGCGGACGGGCCGACGCGCGCACACGACGCCACGAAGCAGATCATCTCCGCGTGGCGGTCGGGTGGAGTCGCGCACGCCGACTCGATCACTCCCGACGTGTCGGGGGCGCTGTTCGAGACGGAGGACCTCCGGGGTGCGGTACGCAGCTTCCTCGACGTGGGACCGGGCAAGGCGACGTACCGCGGCAGGTAGGCGTCGGCGATCCGCTCCCCGCAACTGTGACGGGCGTCATATAGTCGTGGCAAACGTCCCGGTCGCGCAGCGGAGGTGCAGATGTCGTCGTCCCTCGTCGAGTACCCGAGTAGTGGTCCGTTCTTCCACGACGATCGCGTGGTCCGCGGTCGTGACGGCCTGCTCCGGTACGGCGGCCTCAACCCGTCGCTCACCGAACTGCTCGACATTTCCGTGCACCGTTACGCGGGCCGGGTCGCCGTCGAGGAGGACGGTGGCCGGTCGCTCACGTTCTCGCAACTGTGGACGTCCGCGGCCCGGGTGGCGGGCGGGCTGAAGTCGAAGGGCGTCGAGATCGGCGACCGGGTCGCGGTCCGGCAGCCCATGGGGGTCCGCTGGGTGGAGGCGTTCCTCGGGGTGCTGCTCGCCGGTGGCGTGCCGGTCGGGGTGAGCCCGGCGCTCGACGACGCGCGGACCGGTCAGGTGCTCGCCGACAGCCAGTCGGTGCTGACTCTCGACGGCGAACTGCCGGAAGGCATCTCGTTCATCGACGACGGGGCGAGCCCGGACGAGCTGGTGCTGCTGTCGTACACGCCGGGCCCGTCGGAGTCTCCGAAGGGTGTGGAGCTGAGCAACGAGAACGTCCTCTCGACCATCGAATCCGTGCTCCACGCACGCGGGTTCAGCTCCGAGGGACTGCGGAATCTCCTCGTCGAGCCCGAACTGCACACCGTGGGATCGCTCGTCGAACTGCTCTCGACGCTGGTCGTGGGCGGAACGGTGCTGCTGACGGGGAGTACCGACGCGGCGTCGTGGCGCGGCACCGGAGCCGACGTGCTCACCGCGGCGCCCGCCGTGCTCCTGCGCGCCGTGGAGAGTTCACGGGTGACGAGTTTCGGCCGGCGCGCGGTGCGCTGGATCGACTACAGCGGCTCGGGCCTGTCCCTCGACCAGTCGCAACTCCTCCGGCGGACGTTCCCCGAGGCCCGGCATTTCCTCGGGTGGGGCATGACCGAGACGTGCGGCGCCGGGCTGGCGTTGCCCGACGAGTGCGCTCTGACACACGCGGGCAGTGTCGGCGTCGCGTTCGGAGGGATGGAGGTGGCGCTCCTCGGGCCCGACGCCGGCCGCGGGGTCGGCGAATTGCTGTGTCGCGGTCCGGGAGTCAGCCGCGGCTACTGGAACCGCCCCGAGGTCACCGCGAAGACGTTCACCGGTGGCTGGTTTCACACCGGCGACACCGCGAATATCGACGGCGACGGCTTCGTCCGTATCGTCGACCGCGACACCGCTGCCTAGGTGGTGCGAAAGGCAGGTATCCACCCGTGAGCTCTCCCGTCGCCGAGCTGCACATGCACATCGAGGGTTCCCTCGAGCCCGAGCTGATCTTCGCGCTGGCCGAACGGAATTCCGTGCCGCTGCCGTACGCGGACCTCGACGATCTCCGCTCGCGGTACCAGTTCACCGATCTGCAGTCGTTCCTCGACCTGTATTTCGCCAACATGCAGGTGCTGCGGACGGCCCAGGACTTCGCGGACCTCACCCGCGCCTACTTCGCGCGGGCGTCCGCGGGCGGCGTCGCGCACGTGGAGTTCTTCTTCAACCCGCAGGCCCACGTCAATCGTGGTGTTCCGCTGCACGACGTGCTCGACGGGATCATGGACGCGGTGAGCACCAGCGAGCGGGAGTTCGGTCTCAGCAGTGCCGCCATCGCCGCGATCCTGCGCGACCGTCCCGTGCACGAGGCGGAGGAAGTGTTCTCCGAGATCATCCGGTTGCAGACACCGATCGTCGGGCTCGGACTGGACTCGGCCGAGGTGGGCAACCCGCCGTCGCTGTTCGAGGACGTGTTCGCCCGCGCCCGGTCGGAGGGGCTGCACGTGGTCGCCCACGCCGGGGAGGAGGGGCCGCCGGAGTACATCTGGCAGGCGCTCGATCTGCTCGGCGCCGAGCGCATCGACCACGGGGTACGGGCGCTGGAGGACCCGGCTCTGGTGGCGCGCCTGGTGGACGAGGAAGTGCCGCTGACCGTGTGCCCGCTGTCGAACGTGCGGCTGTGCGTCGTCGACTCGCTGTCCGAGCACCCCCTGCGGGCCATGCTCGAGGCCGGTCTGCTCGTCACCGTCAACTCCGACGACCCCGCGTATTTCGGCGGGTACGTCGACGACAACTTCGCGCAACTGCGGGACCAGCTCGGTCTCACCGACGCCGAGCGGGACACCCTGGCCCGCAACTCGATCACGGCGTCGTTCGCGAGCGACGCGCGCAAGGCGCAACTGCTCCGCGGCTGACGGCCCGGTCGTCAGTCCGTCAGCCCCGTGTCGCCGAGACTCGCGACGACGGCCAGGACGTCGCGGTCGCGGCCGTACGGCCCGACCAGGCACAGGCCCACGGGAACCCCGTCGTCGGTGCGCAACGGCACGGTCGCGTTGGGCAGTCCCGAGATGGACGCCAGACACGTGAGCATGCCGGTGGCGCGCATCGTGTTCCGGAACCGTCCGCCGCCGGGGTCGCTCGCACGCTCGGGGGCGACGGACGACGTCGCGGGCAGCAGGAGCAGGCGGTCACCCACATACGCGGTGATCGTCTGCGACGCCTCGGCGAGCATGGTCAGCTTCCGCCCGTACGTCGTCTCCCAGATGCGGCTGGCGTCGGCGAAATTGCGGCCGGATTCGTCGCCGAGCGACGACATCGCCTGGCTCACCCACTCGCCGTGCAGCCGCCACGCCTCGTAGCCCTGTACATCGACGACGGCGTCGTACCAGTCGGGCAGCCGCCCGATGTCCGTGTCGGTCCACGTCAGCCGCGGAAGGGAACTCTTCTCCCACGCGGTCAGGGCGCGCCGCACCGCGCCGAGCGCCGCCGCCTCGGCGACGGCGTTGATGCCGTCCGAGGTGAGCGCGCCGCGGAACGGGGACTCCGCGGTGAGGGGGAGGACGGCGCCGGACACCGCGACGAGCGTGTCGACGTCGCTGCACACCCATGCCGGGGTGTCGAACGTGGGGGACAGCGGGAACAGTCCGTCGGTGGAGACGGCGCCCCGGGACGGCGCGAAGCCGTACAGGCCCTGATACGACGCCGGGATGCGGACGGAACCGGTGGTGTCGACGCCCAATCCGATGTCGGCGGCACCCTGCGCGACCGCACTCGCGGCGCCCGACGTCGCGCCGCCGGGGAGGTGGTCCTCGGCGCGGGGGTTGGGCGGCGTCCCGAACTGCCGGTTGACGCCGGAATGTCCGTAACCGAGGTCGTCGGTCTGCGCGAGACCGACGACGCGGGCGCCCTGCCCGAGGAGGCGCGCCACCACCGCGGCGGTACCGGTTTCGACGGGCGCCTCGGCGAGTCTTCGCCCGCTGCCCGCGCCGATCTGCTGTCCCGCAACGGCATACAGGTCCGTCACGGCCAGTCGCATGCCTGCGAGGGGGCCGTCGCCGGTCGGGGCGACCAGCGGATCCCCCTGCACACGCCACGTCGCCTTGTCGACGGGCGCGAACTCGGACACCGCCCCGCCGCTCGGAACGGACAGGCCGTCGGGCAGCGGCGGAACCTCCGGATCGTGCAGGCGTTCCCCGCAGGCGCCGAGCATCGCGGCACCGAACGCCGCCGCCCCGGAGGCGCCCGCGACGCGAAGGAAGTTGCGACGGTCGAAAGATCGACTGGGGGCCACCTATCCCACGTTAGCGACCGAGGACGGTCCGGAGGTACGCGTTGTCGAACATTCGCCCGGGATCGTACTTGTCGCGCACGGCGAGGAACTCGTCGAAGTTCGGGTATGCGGGCCGCAGGTCCTCGGCGGTGCGGCCGTGCATCTTGCCCCAGTGCGGTCGCCCGTCCGCCTCCCGGGCGATGGCCTCGACGGCGGAGAAGTACCGTTCGTGGTCGCGGCGGTGGTACTGGTGCACCGCGATGTACGCCGTGTCCCGCCCGTTCGCCGTCGACAGCCACACGTCGTCGCCCGCGGCGAAGCGGACCTCGACGGGGAACGCAACCGTGAAGGCGGACTTCTCCACCCACGCGTCGATCGCCGCGAGGGTGTCCGGAAGTGCCTCGGTGGGTACCGCGTACTCCATCTCGCGGAACTTCACCCGGCGCTCCGACGCGAAGACGCGGTAGCTGCGGTCCGTGAATTCGCGCGGGCTCAGCATGCGGGAGGAGAGCCGATTGATCTTCGGAATCGTCGACGGCGCAAGGCTCGCCACCCTGTTGATGCCCTCGAACAGGATGTTGGAGAGCAGTTCGTCGTCGACGTAGGCGCGGACCGGGTGGAGTGGGGACGTCGGGGTGTCGCCGGGCAACCGGGTGTTGCGCTTCGTCAGGACGCGGCGCGTGTGCGGGAACCAGTAGAACTCGAAGTGGTCGACCGTGGCGCGGTCGTGGTCGAGACGGTCGAGGGTGGCATCGAGCGACTCCGGTTTCTCGACGGCGTGCATCACGTAGTTCGGCACGCACTGGAGCGTGGCCTTCGCGATGATGCCGACCGCGCCGAGGCCCAGGCGTGCGGCCTCGAACAGTTCGGGATTCTCGGTGGGGGAGCAGTCGGCCACCGAGCCGTCCGCCAGCACCACCTGCAGGGCGCGTACCTGGGTTGCGAGACCTCCGAAACGCGCTCCGGTGCCGTGTGTTCCGGTGGACAGCGCACCCGCGACGGACTGCACGTCGATGTCGCCCAGGTTGATCATGGCCAGGCCGCGGTGCCAGAGTTGCTCGCTCAGATCGTGCAGTCGCGTGCCGGCGAGGACGGTGACAAGGGCGCCCGCCGGTTCGTCGAGGGTGACGGATTCGATGCCGGTGAGGGCGTCGAGGCTGACCAGGATGCCGTCGGTGACGGCGACCCCGGTGAAGGAGTGGCCCGACCCCACGGCCTTGACCCGCTGTCCCTGCCGCGCGGCACCGCCGACGAGTGCGCAGAGGTCCGCCACCGAGCGTGGGGTCGCGAAGCGCAGCGGGTTCGCCGTCTCGGTGCCCGCCCAGTTGCGCCATGTGTCCTGTGCCATTCGCCCATCATGAACCTGGACGCTCGTCCAGGCAAATGCCGGGTTGGTCGGGCGTCCGTGTTGGTCGCGGGGGATCCCCCCTCAGGTTCTACGATCAGAGGATGCTGAACAGGCTTCCTGCGGATGAACGTCGTGCCCAACTCGTCGAGTCGGCGCTGGCCATCGCGGAGCAGCGCGGCGTCGCATCGGTCACGGTGCGCGCCGTGGCGGAGGAGGCGGGTGTCTCTCTCGGTGTGGTGCACTACTGCTTCGAGAGCAAGGAAGAGCTCCTCGCCGCGATGGGCGAGAGCCTGGTCCTGCAGCTCAGCGCGTCGATGCGGCTGGCGTTCGGTCAGGTGCGGCACGCGCCGGACCTGCGCGGGATCGACGGTCTGCGAGAACTGCTCCACATCGGGATCAGCGGGATGTGGCCGATCATCGAGGCCACCCCGGACCGTCAGTTGCTGACGTACGAGATCACCGCGCAGGCGTTGCGGCACCGGGCGTCCGGGAGCGAGCGGGCAGGCGACATCGCCGGTCAGCAGTACCGGACGATGGACGAGGAGGCGATCGAGTTCCTCGCCGAGTGCGCCCGGATCGCCGGCGTCGGGTGGGGCACTCCGGTCGAGGCGATCGCGCGGTTCGGGCTGGCCATGCTCGACGGGCTCGTGCTGCGGTGGCTCGTCGACCGGGACAGCGAGGCGATGATTGCGGCGCTGGACGAGATGGTGCAGGTGATCACGGCGAAGGCGGTCGAGCAGGCCTGATCCGGCGCCCTTGATCTGGACAATCGTCCAACTCGATGGTTGACTGGCTCTCAGATCGATGCCCGACGATTGGACGAACTGTGACGCCCACGCTCGACCGTCTCATCGCCTCGACCACCGAGATCGACCCGCCGCTGGCCGCGCTCGACCTGCCCACGCTGCGCGCCAACGCCGCCGACCTGGTCCGGCGCGCCGGCGGCACCCCGGTCCGGGTCGCCAGCAAATCCGTCCGCTGCCGCGCGGTACTCCAGGTCGCGCTCGGTGAGAACCTCACCGCGGCCGGGGGCTTCCGCGGGATCATGGCGTACTCCCTCCGCGAGGCGATCTGGCTCGCGCGGCACGGCGCGCAGGACATCCTCATGGGCTACCCGACAGCCGACCGCGGCGCCCTCGCCGCAGTGGCGGCCGAACCCGAACTGCTGAACCGGATCACCCTCATGGTCGACAGCGACGACCACCTCGACTTCATTACCGCCGCTGCAGGCACCACGTCCCACCGGGCCCGGCTGTGCATCGACGTGGACGCGTCGCTGCGGCTCGGACCCGTCCACATCGGGGTCCGCCGCTCCCCGCTCCGCGAACCGTCCGCCGTCGCCGCGTTCGCGAAACGCGCCGCCGCGCGCGGGTTCGCCGTCGTCGGGGTCATGTTCTACGAAGCGCAGATCGCGGGACTGCCCGACTCGAGTCCGCCGATCGGCTGGATGAAGCGGGCGTCCGCCAGAGAACTCGCGACCCGGCGCGGCGCCGTGGTGAACGCCGTGCAGTCGGAGGTCGGGGCGCTCGAGATCGTCAACAGCGGAGGCACCGGTTCGCTCGAGGTGAGTTCCGCCGACCCGGTCGTGACGGAGGTGACCGCCGGTTCCGGTCTGTACGTGCCCACGCTCTTCGACCGCTACCGCTCGTTCCGCCCGCACCCGTCGCTGTACTTCGCGCTCTCGACGGTCCGGCGGCCGGCACCCGGCATCGCGACGCTGTTCGGCGGCGGCTACATCGCCTCCGGACCCGCCGGGCGCAGCCGCGTGCCCGCACCGACGCGGCCGACGGGCCTGAAGCTACTGCGCAACGAGGGCGCCGGCGAGGTGCAGACCCCCGTGACCGGAAGAGCGGCAGCCGATCTCGGCATCGGCGACCGGGTGTGGTTCCGGCACGCGAAGGCCGGCGAACTGTGCGAGCGGTTCACCGAGGTGCACGTCGTCGAGTCGGACGGATCCTGCACCGCCGTCCCCACCTACCGCGGCGAAGGTCAGTGCTTCGGCTGACCGGTGAGCCGCATGAAGGCGCCCAGCTCGGTCAGCCCTTCCGGGGTGCTCGGCATGTACTGCGTCAGCGATTCCGAGCGGACGATGATCGCCGCCCACTTGCCGCGTGAGACCGCCACGTTCATCCGGTTCCGCGACAGCAGGAACGACATGCCGCGCGGCACGTCCTCGATCGCGGACGCGGTCATCGACACGATGGCGACGGCCGCCTCCCGCCCCTGGAACTTGTCGACCGTGCCCACCTCGACCTTGTCGAGGCCGACAGCGGCGAGATCGCGTTCGATCAACCCGACCTGCGCGTTGTACGGCGCCACCACCAGGATGTCGGACTCGTCGAGCGGGCGGGTGCCCTCGAACTCGCTGGGGTCGGTCCAGCCGGATCCGAGCAGCTTCGTGATCCGGTTGACCACTTCCCGCGATTCCTCGGGGGACTGGGTGGCGTTGCCCTGGTGGTCGACGAAGACGGTGTGCACCCCGGCGGCCGTGCCGTCGAGCCGCCGTGCGGCACTGGCCGATTCCTGCGAACGCAGCTTGCCGTCGTACGACAGCGTCGAGACGGGAGCGCACAGCTGAGGATGCATCCGCCACGTGCGTTCCAGGAAGTAGCCCCGGCTCGCGGGCAGCGCCCCGTGCCCCTCGGCGAGCCACCCGAGAGCCGACGCGTCCACCGGTTCCGGGTGGGTGCCCTGGCTGACCTGGGGGAGCTGCTGGGGATCGCCGAGCAGCAGGAGATTGCGGGCCGCACCGCCCACCGCGATGGTGTTGGCGAGAGCGAACTGCCCGGCCTCGTCGATGACCAGCAGGTCGAGGCTGCCGGGTGGCACGCGGTCGGTGTTCGCGAAGTCCCAGGCGGTCCCGCCGATCACGCAGCCCGTCCCCTCCGCCTGATCGATGAAGCCCGGATAGTCGTTGGAACTGATGTCGGTCCACGTCGCGGCGCGATGCCGCCCGTCCTTCTTCGCGACGAGTTCGGCGGGGAGCCCGGCCTTCACGACGCCCCCGAGCATGTTCTCGATCACCGAATGTGATTGCGCGACCACGCCGATCCGCCAGTGGTGCTGTTCGACGAGTGCCTTGATCACCCGGGCCCCGGTGTACGTCTTGCCGGTGCCGGGCGGACCCTGCACCGCGACGTACGAGTCCTCGAGGTCGAGCAGGGCCGCGGTGATCGCGCCCGCGTAGTCCGTGCCGTCGACGGGCGGGAGCGGATTCCCGCTGCGGGTGCGCGGATCGGACCGCCGCAGGATGTCCACCGACGCGCACAGTGGGAGTTCCGGCAACGGTGAGCACATCCCGTCCGCGGCCACCGCGATCGCCGATTCGATGCGGTCGGTGGTGATCGGCGGCCCCGGGGTGATCGCCGTCGGAAGTTGGCCGTACTCCTCACCGTTCAGGAGTTCTTCGACGATCACCACGTCGCGGCGGCGGCCGTCCTTCCCGACCTCCAGCACGTTGACCGTGCACGTTCCCCGCTGCTGCGGATTGTCGCCCGCGACCGCCTCCGGCGCGGGAGTGTCGTACAGCGCGTACATCGTGGTCTTGGGCCCCACCGTGCTCCCGGTCCCGAACCGGCCGGTGAGCTCGAGACGCCGGCGCAGCTTGCGCTGCCGGGGGCTGCTCTTGTGCCAGTTCTCCTCGATCACCGCGGACGACACCACCAGGACGTCCCGGACGTCGGACAGTTCGTCGTGCGGCACGACCAGCCGATCGAAGTGCGCCCACCAGAACGGTTTCCGCTCGCGCCGGTGATAGCCGACGGCCGCCGCCATTAGTGCGGCGGCCTGCTGGTCGTGTTCCCGGTGCTCGCTCGGTCCGTGCCCGGCGAATTCGCGCAACGCCGCCTCGGCGGGCGTGCATTCCTCGGTCACCGGCGTGGGCCCGTCGCCCGGCGGCCGGAGCGCCACGCCGTGCGTCCGCGCCTGCCCGATCAGCCAGTCGCGCAGCCGCAAAGTGGAATCGCAGTCGTACCGGTTGTAGTCGGCGATGCCCTGCAGCAGTTCGCGGGCCGCCTCGTCGCGGCCGTTGTCGCGGTGTTCGCAGTAGTCGGCGTACGCGACCACCGATGCGGCGGCGTTGGTGACGTCGCCGTCGCGCGGCTGCTCCGGCATGTACAGCGGCTCGAGTTTCTTGATGCTGTAGGACCGTTCGCCGACCCGCAGGCACCCGCGCACCACCGGGTACAGGTCGACGAGGACGTTGTCGCGCAGCAGGGTGTCGACGGTCTCCTCGCCGACGCCGTGCCGCCCCGCCAGTCGCAGCAGCGCCGACTTCTCGTACGCGGCGTAGTGGTAGATGTGCATGTTCGGGTACTGCTGACGCCGCGCGGTCACGTAGTCGAGGAAGTCGACGAGGGCCTGCCGCTCCTCCGCGCGGTCGTGCGCCCAGAACGGCCGGAACACGGCGGCGTCGGCGGGGCCCTCGACCACGCCGAAGAGGTATTCGAGACCCCAGTCGGTGGAACCGTTCTCGGCCCACAACGGGTCTCCCTCGAAGTCGAAGAAGATGTCGCCGTCGTCCGGTTCCGGCAGCCCACCCAGGGCCTGCGGGGCGTACAGCTGGAACTCCGGGGTGCCCGAGGACTCCTGCCGCAACTGCAGGGCAGCCTGGGCGCGCAACGATTCCAGGGTGCGCTCGGGCAGCCCCTCGACGCTGCCCTCGTGCGCGGCGAGGGCGTCGAGAGTGCCGACCCCGGCCGCGATCAGCCGGCTCCGCTGCGTCGAGCGCATTCCGGCCACCAGCAGGAGGTCGCGGTGCTGCTCGACCTCCGGGGTGCACGTGTCGCACCGGCCGCACGCCGTGTACCGGGGGTCGCCCCATTCCGCGACCGACTGCTCGTCGCGGTGCTCGTCGAGGATCCGTTCGAGCGACGAGCGTCGCGCGGAGTACACCGGGACGATGTCGCCGAGCGGGTGCGCCGAGTCACTGTCGTCGCCGAGCAGCAGGTGGACGTCCGGGGACGTCGGAATTCCGTTGCCGGCGAGCGCTTCCGCGTAGGCGGCGAGCTGAAGGAGAGCCGACACCTTCGCGTGCCGCGACAGCTTGGTGTCGTAGACGGCGTACGTGTCGCCGTCGCGGACGAGGAAGTCGCAGAAACCCAGGAAGCGGCCGTCGAAGAACGTGCCCTGGTACACGACGTCGGCGCCGCCGCGGATCGCCTCCGTGGTGGCCAGGTTCGCGTCGAACAGTCCCACGGTGGTGTACTCGGGCCGGTCCATCGTGACCACCCCGTCGCCGTACTCGGCGCGGAACTGCTCGAGCCGGCGAAGTTCGTGGGCGTCGCCCAGACTCGACGTCCGTCGCAGCATCGGATCGTCGTCGACGGACGCGGCCGAGGCGGTGGCGCCGCCCAGCCCGAGCGTGGCATCCAACCGGCGCAGCAACGCGAACTCGCAGGTGGCGGCCGCGGCGAGGTCGCTGGCGCTGTAGACGATGGTGTCGTCGAGGAGGAACACAGCTACGTCCCCAGTTCTGCCGGTGAGTTCACCCGGCCGATTGTGCCATCGAGGGGCGACACGTCCAGAATGGCAGCCATGCCCTTCTTCGACGGCCACTCCGGACGAGTCCACTACCGGCACTGGAGCGCGGTGGGAGGACCCGTCGTCCAGCTGGTGTTTCTGCACGGGATGGGACAGCACACAGGGCATTACCACCGGTTCGCGCGCGGCCTCACGGCGGCGGGAATCGGGGTGTGGGGAATCGACCAGGCGGGTCACGGCCTGTCCGAGGGCGACCATCCCGGCAGCGTCGCGGAGCTGGCGGAGGACGCCGCTCTTCTCACCCGTATGGCGGAGCAGCACGCACCGGACGTGCCGCGCGTGCTGATGGGGCATTCCCTCGGGGCCGCCGTCTCGATGGAACTGCTCCTGCGCGGCGATTCCGGATTCCGGGGCGCGATTCTGTGCGGAACCCCGAAGACGGCCGCCGTGCAGCGGACGGCGGACGCGCTGGGATCGCTGGAGATGCCGTTGCTCGCGGTGCACGGCGTGGACGACCGCATGGCCCCGATCGATCCGGTCCGGGACTGGGCGGCGGGGATCCCGGGCCTCGAACTACGGGAATTCGACGACGCCGGACACGACCTTCTGCACGAGAAGGTCCACGCCGCCGTCACCGCGGTGGTCCGCGATTTCGTTCTGGGCGCTGCGCGCCCGTGAGCGGCTGAGGAGTGCTGGGACTCCGTAACCACTCACGGGCGGCGGAGCCGCTTACGCGTAGATGGCCTCGATGGCCGCGCCGTGCTCCTTGTGGATGACGTTGCGTTTGAGCTTCAGCGTGGGCGTGAGCTCACCGGTCTCCTGCGTGAAGTCGACCTCGAGGATGCGGTACTTCTTGATCCGCTCCGGGTTGGACACCTTCTTGTTGCCCTCGGCGACGGCCTCGTCGATCTCGGCGACCAGGTCGGGGTTCTTCACCAGTTCGGACACCGGGGTGTCGGCGGCCAGCCCGTGGCGTTCCTTCCAGCCCGGCAGGGTCTCCGAGTCGAGGGTGATGAGCGCGCCGATGAACGGCTTGCCGTCACCGACCACGAGGCACTGGCTGATCAGCGGGTGCGCGCGCAGGGCGTCCTCGAGGACCGCGGGTGCGACGTTCTTGCCGCCCGCGGTGACGATGATTTCCTTCTTGCGGCCGGTGATCGAGATGTATCCCTCTTCGTCGATCGAGCCGAGGTCGCCGGTGTGGAACCAGCCGTCGCGGATCGAATCCGCGGTGGCCTGCTCGTTGTGCCAGTACCCCCCGAACACGACGGGACCCTTCAGGAGCAGTTCGCCGTCCTCGCCGATCTTCGCGGCGTGCCCGTCGATCGGCTTGCCGACGGTGCCGACCTTCTGCGCGCGGGTGGTGTTCACCGAGATGGCGGCGCTGGTCTCGGTGAGGCCGTAGCCCTCGTACACCGGGACGCCGATGCCGCGGAAGAAGTGCCCGAGGCGGGCACCGAGCGCGGCGCCACCGGAGACGGCGCGGTCGCACTCGCCGCCGAGCGCGGTGCGCAGCTTCGAGTAGACGAGCTTGTCGAACAGGGCGTGCTTGAGCTTGAGACCGAGCCCGGCGCCGCCGTTGTCCTGCGCCTCGCTGTACGCGATGGCCGTGGCGGACGCCTTCTCGAAGATGCTGCCCTTGCCGCCGTCGTACGCCTTCTGCTTGGCGGAGTTGTAGACCTTCTCGAACACGCGCGGCACCGACAGGATGAAGTGCGGCTTGAACGCGGCGAACTGGTCGAGCAGCGTGGTGAGGTCGGCGGTGTGCGCGACCGTCACCTTGGCGTCGAACGCCCCGAACGAGATGGCGCGAGCGAAGACGTGTGCGAGGGGCAGGAACATCAGGGTGCGCCTGCCCGCGTACATCGCGTCGCTGAGCGCCAGCTTCACCGCGGCCGATTCCGCGTAGAAGTTGGAGTGCGTCAACTGCACGCCCTTGGGTCGGCCGGTGGTGCCCGACGTGTAGATGAGGGTCGCGGGGGACGAGGCGCGCACCTGGTGGCGACGCTCGTGCAGCTGCTCGTCGGTGACACCCTCGCCACGGTTCGACAGTTCCTCGATCGCGCCCGCACCCTCGATCTGCAGGACCTCCCGCAGGTCCGGCGCGGCGTCGGTGACGACCTTCAGCGCGTCGGCCTGCTTCGCGTTCTCGACGACCAGCAGCGACGTGCCGGAGTCCTCGAGGATCCACTTGGCCTGATCGGGCGCCGACGTTTCGTAGATGGCGACGGTGCACCCGCCCGCCGTCCAGATCGCGTAGTCGATGACGACCCACTCGTACCGGGTGGCGGACAGGATCGCCACGCGGTCGCCGAGTTCGACGCCCGACGCGATGAGACCCTTCGCGACGGCGGAGACCTGCTCCGCGAACTCGGCGGCGGTGACGTCTACCCAGCCGCCGCCGCCCGGGCGCTTGAACGGAACGAACTTCGGGTCTTCCTCGGCATGACGGAAGACCGTGTCCGCCATGGAGGCGTCCTCCGGAATTGAGAACGACTGCGGTACCGAGAATTCACGCACTATGACCCCTCCACTGAAACGACATGACGGATGTGCATTCGATCACATTTGTCCTAGTTTCGCACCAGGGTCGATGTCCGTTATGTGTATTTCTTGTGTGACCAGCGGAGATTAGTGTAACTCGGCGTAATCAGATAACTCAGGCGGCCTCGTCCCGGCGACGCGAGTTGGCGGACAGCCAGCGCCGGATCGCGTAGTTCAACTGGTCCGGATCGACACCGAGTTCCGTCGCGGTCGCCGCGAGAATCTCCTCGGCGTGGCCGTCGTCGGTGGCGTCCGAGATGCCGAGCGCGCCGCTGATGAAGACGTCCGCCACCCGGTTCGGCCGGACCCCGGGGATCCCCGCCAGCATCAGGAAGTGCGCCCACGTGACGTCGCTGCTCTCCCCGCACACCTCGATCCACGCGTCGTGGATCTGCTCCAGGGCGGCCTCGTCCCGGGCGGCCTCGAGAAGGTCGTCGATGCTGTTGATGCGGAGTTGGTGTAGCCGCTCCGCCGCCAACTGGATGTGACGCGCCTCGATCGGCACGCCGGTGGCGGTGTACCGCCGCTTGTACGAGCCGACCTTGCCCGCCCACTGATCCGAGCTGCCCGCCTCCTCGAACGTGCGGAGCAGGTCGCGGGCGCCGTCGGTGAGGGGTTGGTCGGGGTGTGCCCGCCGGTACGCCAGGTAGCGGTCGACGACGGCGACCTCGCTGTGCCCGGCGCTCGACTGCACCGATTCGATGATGCAGAGCGCGAGGCTGTGCCGGTAGGCATCGGAGGTGACCCAGCCGGACGGGTCGCCCAATCGGTCGCGGCACGCGGTGACGACGGTTTCGACGGTATCGGCAGAGACGGTCACGAGATCCTCCAAAGGCAGTCTGTTCTGTGCTCTGTCCGGTGTATCGACAGGGCCTCCGGGAACGTTGCACTGGAGCTGAAGATTCCTCGAGAACGACCGTCAGTGGGGTGCCAGCAGGTCTGTGACCTCGGTGTCCGAGAGTTGATGAAAATCGGCGTACGCGTTGCCGACGCCGCCGAGATCGGCTGGGGTGTAGGGGCAGACCACCTCGTCGGCGGTCACGCGCAGCCGGCCGACGGCCTCGGGCGCGGCCACCGGGACCGCGACGATCACCCGGGCCGCGCCCAGCTTCTTCACCGACTGGCAGGCCACCGCCGCGGTCGCGCCCGTGGCCATGCCGTCGTCGACGAGGACGGCAACGCGGCCTCTCAGCGGCGCCCGGGGCCTGCCGCCGCGCAGCACCCGTGCCCGTCGCTCGAGTTCGTGGCGCTCCTTGGCCTCCACCATGGCGAGCGACGTCTTGCTGATCCGGGCGATGCGGAGAACATCGTCGTTGATCACCCGGGATTCGCCCTCACCGATGGCGCCCATCGCGAGTTCCGGCTGCCACGGCACACCCAGCTTGCGGACGAGCACGACGTCGAGGGGTGCCGACAGGGCCGCGGCGATCTCGAAGGCGACGGGGACGCCGCCGCGCGGCAGGCCGAGCACCACCAGGTCGGTTCCACGCAGGTGGTCCAGTGCGGCGGCCAGTCGGCGACCGGCGTCGGCGCGACTGGTGTACAACATCGAACGCTCCGTGATCGGGGAGAACTGTTCGTCTCCGACGCTACTCCCGATCGGGTCGCTCAGATCTCGGTGACGGTGAATCGGCGCAGGGCGAGGACCGGATTCTTCTCCCGCACCTCGGTGATCCGTTCCGCATCGACGGCCGCGACCGCGGTGCCCACCCGCTCGCCGAGCGACACGAGGGTCACGCCCATCGGGTCGACGATCATGCTGTTCCCGGCGCCGGTGCGCGCGCTCTGATCGGCGGCCGCCACGTACACGGTGTTCTCGATTGCGCGCGCCCGGATCAGGGTCGACCAGTGATCCTCCTTGAGCGGTCCGGGCACCCACTGCGCCGGCAGCAGCAGCACATCGGCGCCCGCGTCGACGATCCGGCGGGTGACCTCGGGGAACCGGAGGTCGTAGCAGGTCTGCATGCCGAACGTGAGGCCGTCGACGGCGAAGGTCTCCGGGGCGCCGATCTCCCCGGCTCGGATGACGTCGGATTCCTTGTAGCCGAACGCGTCGTACAGGTGGAGTTTGCGGTAGGTGGCGACGATGTCGCCACCGGGCCCGAGCGCGACGAGGGTGTTGGAGATGCGATCGTCCCCGGGCAGCGCCTCGTTGACGCCCGCAACCAGATGGACATCGAGTTCCTTCGCCGTCGCGGCCAGCCCGCCGACGAACTCGCCGTCCAGGGCCTCGGCCGAGTCGACGATCCGCTCGTCCGTTCGGGGCGCCGTGAACATCGCGTACTCCGGCGCCACCACCACCTTCGCGCCGCGGCCCGCGGCCTCGGCGGCGAGCGTGCGGACGGTGCGCAGGTTCTCCTGCTTGTCCTGACCGGGAGCGAACTGGATGACAGCGACATCGACCATGCCGTCCACGCTAGGCGACGACCGCGCGGGGGCGTCGTCCGTCCCGGTCGCCGCGTATTTCCGCGGCGTGGCATTGCAGTGTGGACTCGTGCACTAAACTGCTGGTCAATGAGTGATATCGAGCGTGACCCCGAACCCCCCACTTTTGCCGACCTCGACATCGACGATCGGGTCTTGAAGGCACTGTCCGATGTGGGCTACGAGTCGCCCTCGCCGATCCAGGCCGCCACCATTCCGCCGCTCCTCGCAGGCAACGACGTCGTCGGCCTGGCGCAGACCGGCACCGGCAAGACCGCTGCGTTCGCGGTGCCGATCCTCTCGAAGATCGACCTGACGCAGAAGTCGCCACAGGCGTTGGTCCTGGCGCCGACGCGGGAACTGGCCCTGCAGGTCGCGGAGGCGTTCGGCAAGTACTCCGCCCACATTCCGGGCCTGCACGTGCTGCCGATCTACGGCGGTCAGAGCTACGGCGTCCAGCTGTCGGGGCTCCGGCGCGGCGCGCACGTCGTCGTGGGCACGCCCGGCCGGGTGATCGACCACCTGGAGAAGGGCACCCTCGACCTGTCCAAGCTCTCCTACCTCGTCCTGGACGAGGCCGACGAGATGCTGAAGATGGGGTTCCAGGAGGACGTCGAGCGCATCCTCTCCGACACTCCCGAATACAAGCAGGTCGCCCTCTTCTCGGCCACCATGCCGGGCGCCATCCGCAAGATCTCGAAGCAGTACCTGCACGACCCGGTCGAGATCACGGTGAAGTCGAAGACGTCGACGGCGTCCAACATCTCGCAGCGGTACGTGCAGGTGGCGCACCAGCGCAAACTCGACGCACTCACGCGGGTCCTCGAGGTCGAGGACTTCGGGGCCATGATCATCTTCGTGCGCACCAAGCAGGCCACCGAAGACCTCGCGGAACGACTGCGTTCACGCGGCTTCTCGGCCGCGGCCATCAACGGCGACATCGTGCAGGCCCAGCGTGAGCGGACCATCGGCCAGCTCAAGAGCGGCGCCCTCGACATCCTCGTCGCCACCGACGTGGCCGCGCGTGGCCTGGACGTCGACCGTATCTCCCACGTCGTCAACTACGACATCCCGCACGACACGGAGTCGTACGTCCACCGGATCGGCCGCACCGGTCGCGCCGGGCGCGCGGGCGAGGCGCTGCTGTTCGTGGCGCCGCGCGAACGGCACCTGCTCAAGGCCATCGAGAAGGCGACCCGTCAGCCGCTCGCCGAGATGCAGCTGCCCAGCGTCGACGACGTCAACGCGCAGCGTGTGTCCAAGTTCGGCGACTCGATCACCGAGAGCCTGACCTCCGACAACCTGGCGTTGTTCCGCAAGATGATCGAGGACTACGAGCAGGAGCACGACGTTCCGCTCGCCGACATCGCCGCCGCGCTCGCGGTGCAGTCGCGTGACGGTGAGGCGTTCCTCATGGCGCCCGAACCGCCGCCCGCGCCCCGCCGTGAACGGGAGCCCCGCGAACGCCCGGCGCGCCGTTTCGACGACGGCCCCCCGACGCGCTCGCGTGGACCGGAAGGCCAGGAGCTCGCGACGTACCGCATCGCGGTCGGCAAGCGGCACCGGGTGGTGCCGGGTGCGATCGTCGGTGCCATCGCGAACGAGGGCGGGCTGCGGCGCAGCGACTTCGGGCACATCAGCATCCGCCCGGACCACAGCCTGGTGGAATTGCCGGCCGACCTGTCCAGCGAAACCCTCGAGGCGCTGCGTCGTACCCGGATCTCCGGGGTGCTGATCCAGCTGCAGCCCGATTCGGGGCCGCCGTCGGGTCGTCCGGGCCGTGGTGGCCGCGACGACCGGGCCGGCGGAAAATTCCAGCGTGACCGGGACGGCAGGAAAAGGCCGCGCGAGTAG
>NZ_JBHUSF010000055.1:0-36969 GCF_042673295.1 Rhodococcus sp. NPDC057014 | reverse complement strand
GGCTCTCTACTCGCGCCCCCGGCGGGGGGGGCCGCCCGACACCCCCGCGCGGGGCGGCTGGCCCCCCCTTCCCCGCGCCGGGGGGCGGGGCGGGGGGGCGCCCCCCCGCGGCCCCCCCCACTGCTGTAGGTGCGCAGTCCCTTCAAGGCCACCGCGAGAACCGCCAGCACCACGATGCCGCCGGCCCCGTAGAGGAGGAACGCCTCCCGCGGGCCCACCGCGGCGCCGACGGCGCCCGCGACGAGCGCTCCGGCCGCCGAGCCGGTGGAGATCTGGGCGCCCCACACGCCGGCGACGCGTCCGCGGTACTCCTCGGGGGTCTCGGTCTGGATGACCGCGTACCGGAGGATGTCGCCGAGCACACGCCCGAATCCGTGTGCGGCGAGACCGAGGAACGTGACCGCGATCATCGGGACCGCGCCGACGCCGATCAGTCCGGCCGACGCGATCATCGCCGCGAGGAACACGATCAGGCCACCGCGCCGCGCGGTTCCCGTCCAGCCGCTCGTGAGCGATCCGGTGAGGGCGCCGACGGCGGGGGCGCTGTAGAGCAGTCCGGTGGCGGCCGGCCCGGCGTGGAGAACCTGGCTCGCGTAGGCGGGCAGCAGCACGTTCCAGCCGGTCAGCATCATCGCGCAGAAGCCGACGAGCAGTGTCCCGCCGACCACGGAGTCCTTGGCGGCGTAGGTGAAACCGCTAGCGATCGACCGAAGCGGACTCTCGGTGTTCTTGACCGGCGGCGGCAGCGATGGCAGCCTGGCGATGCAGTACGCGGTGATCCCCGAGGACACCGCGGCGAGAACGTAGTTGGTGCCCACGGACGTCGCGGCGATGATCACACCGCCGATGGCGGGTGACGCGACGGTTCCGAGATCGGCCATCACGGTCATCAACGCGCCGGCGGCGGCCATCTTGTCCTTGGGCAGCAGCGACGGGATCACCGCCATCAGTGCGGTCGCGGAAATGCCGCCTGCGAGGCCCTCGATCACGCCGCACAGGTAGATGATCCACAGCTGGGGTGTAGGCAGGAACGCGTTGACCGCGAGAATCGCGAAGGCAACCCCTGCGGCGCCACGGGCGAGCGAGATGACCGGCCTGCGGTCGTACCGGTCGGCGATCACGCCGCCGAACAGGGTGCCGATGAACACCGAGGAGCCCACGACGATGCTCGCCGCGCCCACTGCCAGTGTGGAATTCGTCATGTCGTACACCTGCAGCGGCACGGCAACCAGCAGCAGACCCAGACCGAAGATGGAGATCGTGCGGGCGATGAAGATGTATCGGAACTCGCGACTCGTCCGGAGAGGCGTCAAGTCGATTGCGTATCGCGATAATCCAGCCATTGTCATCCATTCACATTCGGTTGCAACAGCTCTCCGTTTCGCCGTTCGCGCGGAGAGCAACTATGCTTAGGCTTCACTAACCCAGAAACCTACCCCATGCGGCCGAACCGGCTCAACGCGCCGTGGTCCGGCCGACGCACCGGAGGACGACAGTGAGTTCCGCTCCCAGCACAGTTCCGACCCGCGATCGAATCCGCGCCGATGTCGCCGACGTCCTCGACGTCCCCGTCGCCGAGATCGACGACGACGCCAACCTCCTCGACGAGGGTATGGACTCCGTGCGCGTGATGGCGCTGGTCGAACGGTGGCGCGCGGACGGCGTCCAGGTCGATCTCGTCGACCTCGTCGGTGAGCCGACGCTCGACGCCTGGTTCGAGGTCACTTCGGCGCACTGAGCGGCCCCACCGCCTACTCTTGATCCGGCTGGTCGATCCGGGGAGCGACACGGACACGGGAGGACGCGAGGGGCCATGGCACACGAAACCAGTGATACCGGCAAGATGAGCGTGCTGCGGACACCGCGGTTCTGGATTGCCCCCGTGCTCCTCGTCTCCGTCGTCATGTCCCTGCTCGCCGCCCTGTACATGGGCGGCATGCTCAATCCCCCCGAGCACCTCCACCACTTCCCCATCGCCCTCGTCAACCAGGACGAGGGCGACACCCTGCCCAACTCCGATCCGCCGCAGCAGCAGAACTTCGGCAACCAGATCGCGGCGGGCCTCCTCGAGGGCGTCGACCCGAACAAGATCGAACTGCGGCAGATCGGGATCGCGCAGGCCCAGTCCGCACTCGACAACGGGGAGATCTACGGCGCGATCGTCATCCCGAGCGACTTCACCAAACGCACACTCATCCTCGCCCAGGCCAGCGTGATCCCCGGGGACGTCGAGCGTCCCGTGATCACCATCTACACGAATCCCCGCGCCGGCACGATCAGCGCGAACCTCGTCCAGAACATCGGTGAGATGGCGATGGACAAGGCCAACCAGACGATGGGCGAACAGCTCACCACCCAGGTGACGCAGCAACTCCAGGCGACGGCCCCCGATCTCCAGCTGTCGGGGGCGAGCCGGCTGGTGCTCGACGACCCCATCGACGTGCGGGTCGTGGCCCACAACCCGCTGCCGGACGGCACCGGTTTCGGGCTGGCGGCGTTCTACTACGCGCTGCTGATCGTCCTCGCCGGATTCACCGGTGCAACGATCGCGAGCACCCTGATCGACGGCATGCTCGGATTCACCCCGACCGAGGTCGGGCCGCTGTACCTCCACAACGAGGCGGTCCCGATCTCCCGTTTCAACACCCTGCTGATCAAATGGGCGGTGATGGTCGCGCTGGCGATGATCGTGTCCGGGCTCTACCTGTGGATCAGCTCCGCCCTCGGGCTGCCGATCACCGATCCGCTCGCGCTGTGGGAGTACGGCGCGTTCGCGATCGCCGCCGTCGGGATCACGGCGATGTCGGTGATGGCCGCGTTCGGTAATCTGGGCCTGCTCATCAACCTGCTGGTCTTCGTCGTCCTGGCGCTCCCCTCGTCCGGGGGCACGATCCCGCTCGAGGCGGCGCCGCGGCTGTACACGTGGCTCGGTGAGTTCGAACCGATGCACCAGATCTACATCGGGGTGCGCGCCATCATGTTCTTCGGCGCATCAGGCGACGCCGGCCTCATCCACGCCGTGTGGATGACCCTCGCCGGACTGCTCATCGGCCTCGTCTTCGGTGCCGTCATCACCCGGTTCTACGACCGCAAGGGTCTGCACCGCCGTCACAAGGCACAGACTGAACCCGCACCGGTGGACGCGGCCGGGACGTGAGTCACGCGGGCGCGGACGACCAGGCCGAGCCGAACTGTTCGTACCAGGGATGCGGGGCGGGCACCGCCGCCAGGATCCGCTCGACGAACCGATCGGGGTCGCCGAGTTCGGCGAGTCCGACTCCGCGGCGCTCGTAGTCGGCGAATCGGTCGTGCAGTCCGGCGATCACCTTGTCGGTCACCGTCTGCTCGAACTCTTCGATGGTTGCCATCGGATGCCCCTCCTTCCGGCGAGAAGCGTCTGCGTTCAGTGTAGTGCCGACCTGCGGATTCACCCCCGTCCGGCGGCGGATTGTCGCCTGTCGGTGGCGCAGAGCAGACTGGGCCCGTGAGAGTGGTCATGGTTCCCGGCGCCGAGGGTGGCGCGACGACCGTTCGCACCGATGCAGAGGGAGTCCCGGTCGAGTCGCCGCGTCGGCACTCCGACGGCGTGGCCGCGGTCCGCGACATCGAGGCAGCCGAGCACCCCCGCTGGGTCTGGACGAGTACCGCCGCCGTCTATCCGGCGCTGCTGCGGGCCGGGGTGCGGGTGCGGCGCTGCCACGACCTCGCACTCACCCATGCCGTCCTCAGCATGCGCGACGGTGTTCCCGCACCGCCGGCCGACGAACCCGTCGACGAACGCCCCGGCCTGTTCGACACCGCACCCGTCACGGATCCGGCGCAGGTGGTCACGGATTTCGCGCAGCAGCGGAAGACGATCGGTGACGATGCGAAACTCGACCTGCTGGTGGCCGCCGAGTCCGCGGGAGCGCTGGCCGCCGCAGAAATGAGTGTCGACGGGCTGCCGTTCTCCACCGCCGCCCACCGCGCGTTCCTCGAGACGACGCTCGGGCCCCGGCCCGCCGGGTACGACCTGCCGCAGCGCATCCAGGACGTCACCGTCGAGATCGGGGCGGCGTTCGGCCGTCGCATCAACCCGGCGTCCCACGTCGAGGTCGTCGACGCCTTTCGCCGCGAGGGCATCGAACTCGCGTCGACCCGCAAACACCTGCTGCGCGACGTCGATCACCCTGCCGTCCCGCTGCTCCTGCACCATCGGGATCTGTCCAAGCTGTTCAGCACGAACGGCTGGCAGTGGCTGGAGAGCTGGGTCCGCGACGACCGGTTCCGCCCGGTCTACGTTCCCGGCGGCGTGGTGTCCGGCCGCTGGGCGAGCCGCGGCGGCGGCGCACTGCAGATTCCGAAACCGCTGCGGTCGAGCGTGATCGCAGACCCGGGCCATACGTTCGTCATCGCCGACGCCGGCCAACTCGAACCCCGCATCCTGGCCGCCATGTCGGGTGACACCCGTATGGTCGCCGCCGCGGGCGCCGACGACCTGTACGCACCGGTCGCGGCGGAGACGTTCGACGGTGACCGCGGCAAGGCCAAGGTCGCGATCCTCGGTGTGCTGTACGGCGCCACCTCCGGCGAGGCCCGTTCACTGCTCACCCTGCTGCGCACCCGCTTCCCCGTCGCCGTCGAATACGTGGAGAGGGCGGCCCGCGCCGGTGAACGCGGCGAGGTCGTGCACTCGTGGCTCGGCCGCGCCTGCCCGCCGCCGTCACCCGACTTCTGGTCCCACGGCAACGCGCGGTCCCGCGGCCGGTTCACCCGAAACTTCGTGGTGCAGGCCACGGCATCAGAGTGGGCGCTGTGCGTGCTCGCCGATCTGCGACGCCGCCTGGCCGACGAACCGGACAGCGAACTGGTCTTCTTCCAGCACGACGAGGTGATGGTGCACACCCGGGACCCGGAGTCGGCGACGCGGCACGTTCTCGGCGCCGTCGACGTAGCCACCCGGTTGCTGTTCGGCGAGACGCGGGTGCGGTTTCCGATGGATGTGGCGGTGCGGGACTGTTACGCCGAAACCTCCGACGAGGCCTGACCCGCGCAGATTTCCGGTGTCGCGGGTGCGCCCGGCGTGGTGTACTGGGACGCACTGCTGGCGGGGGCGGCGAAGGAGAACCCATGACGAAGCTGGATTCGACGGACTCGAGCACGAGCGGCGAGAAGTCGCGCAGATTTCGCTGGCCCGCGTTCACCATCGTGGCCATCGCGATCGCCGCGTTCTTCGCGGGCGGTTTCGGGGGGTCCTTCCAGGGGAAGCTCACCGAGGTCCAGAAGAACGACAACGCCGCTTACCTGTCGAGTTCCGCCGAGTCGACGATCGTCACCAACGAGTCGTCCAAGTTCCTCACCGTCGAAACCATCCCCGGTTTCGTGCTGTTCCACAGCGACGCACCGCTCACCGATCAGGACAAGGCCGCCGTCGCGCAGGCGCACGACGCCATCGCGGCCGTCGACGGCGTCGATGCCGAAGGCATGTCCCAGCCGCAGTTCTCGGAGGACGGCACCACGGCGTCGATCTTCGTTCCCCTCGTCGCGAAGGAGGACGGCACGGCGGTCGCCGGCGACGTGCTCGCCGCCACCGAGGAGAACGTCCTCACCGCCGCGAAGGACGCCGCACCCGGACTCGAGGTGCTTCCCGCCGGTCCCGGCGGTCTGCTGGTGGCGTTCATCGACGCGTTCGCCGGTCTCGACGGCGCCCTGCTGGGGGCGGCACTGCTCGTGGTGGTCCTGATCCTGCTGGTGGTGTACCGCTCCCCGGTGCTGTGGTTCTTCCCGCTCTTCTCGGCACTGCTGGCGCTCGGTCTGGCGTCGATGGTCATCTACTTCCTCGCCAAGGCCGAGGTGCTCACGCTCACCGGGCAGAGTCAGGGCATCCTGTTCGTCCTCGTGATCGGGGCGGGCACCGACTACGCGTTGCTCCTGATCTCCCGCTACCGGGAAGAACTGCACTTCTACCCCAGCCGATTCGACGCCATGACCAAGGCCTGGAAGGAGTCCGCCCCCGCCATCACGGCGTCGGCGGTCACCGTCATCCTCGGCCTGCTGTGCCTGACGTTCTCCGAACTCAACTCCAACAAGAGCCTCGGGCCGGTCGCCGCGATCGGCATCGCGTGCACGTACCTCGTGATGATGACGTTCCTTCCCGTGGCACTGTCCGCGGCGGGACGATGGGTGTTCTGGCCGCGGAAACCCAAGGTGGACGAGGCCGCAGACCTCACCACACACGGCCTGTGGGGCAAGATCGCCTCCCAGGTCGGAAGCAAGGACCGCCCCCTCTGGATCGGGACGACGGTGCTGCTGGCCGTGCTGTTCCTCGTCGGCATCGGCAGCCTGAAGACGGACGGGCTGTCGTCTTCGGAGAACTTCACCAACCGCCCCGACGCCGTCGTCGGCCAGGAGTTGTACGACTCCAAGTTCGATCCGGGCGCCGGCGCGCCCGCCGTCATCGTCACCAACGCCGATCAGACGGACGCGGTCATCGCGGCCGTGACCGGTGTGGAGGGTGTGTCGACGGATCCCGGCGCGGTGTGCCCGCAGGTCGATGTCGAGAAGCTGTCCGCCCTCGTCAAAGCGAACCCGGCGGCGGTGGCTTCGGCGGCCGGGCAGGGGTGCGCACCCGACTTCCTCACCGCCGCACCGATCGACGGGCGAATGGTCGTCAACGTGACCCTCGCCGATTCGTACGATTCCCCGGAAGCCCTCGATACGGTGAAACGACTGCGGGACGCGGCGCACGCCGTGCCCGGCGCCGACGCGCTCGTCGGTGGCAGCACGGCAACCACTCTCGACGTGCAGACGGCGTCGGTGCACGACCGGAACCTGATCATTCCGATCGTTCTCGTCGTCATCTTCGTCGTGCTGGCCCTCCTGCTCCGCGCGTTGCTCACGCCGATCATCCTCATCGCCACCGTGGTCCTGTCGTTCGCGGCGACGCTCGGCGTGTGCGGCCTGTTCTTCACCCACGTCTTCCATTTCGCGAACGCGGATCCGGCGTTCCCGCTGTTCGCGTTCGTGTTCCTGGTGGCCCTCGGCATCGACTACAACATCTTCCTGATGACGCGGGTGCGCGAGGAAACCGAGGAGCACGGCACCAAATCCGGTGTGCTGCGCGGTCTGGCGGTGACCGGTGGGGTCATCACGTCGGCCGGTGTGGTGCTCGCCGCGACGTTCGCGGTGCTGGGTGTGCTGCCGCTGGTGTTCCTCGCCGAGGTCGGCTTCGCGGTCGCGTTCGGCGTGCTGCTCGACACGATCATCGTGCGCAGCATCCTCGTCCCGGCGCTCTCCCACGACATCGGCAAGAAGATCTGGTGGCCGTCCGCGCTGGCGAAGGCCAAAGACTAATACGCTTCCGCCGTCCACAGGTGAAACAGGGCGTACGCCCGCCACGGCCGCCACGCCTCGGCGAGTTCCGCTGCCTGCCTGCCGGTCTTGACCCCCATCGCCCGTTTGAGGACGAGGTCGTCGGGTGCGAACGCGTCCGGGTCGCCCAGTACCCGCACCGTCAGATAGTCCGCCGTCCACGGGCCGATGCCGGGCAGCGCGAGCAGGCCGGTCCGGAACTCGGCCGGGTCGGTGTCCGCGCCGAGGCGCAGTCCGTTCGACGCGGCCTCGGCGAGCGCGAGCACCGTCCGGGCCCGGGCCCCGGTAAGGCCGAGGGTCGAACGGAACTGTTCGGGTGCGAGCGCCGCCAGCGTCTGCGGTTCGGGGAACGCGAAGAATCCGTCGTGGACGAGCCTGCCGTACGCGGCCACGAGCCGGCTGCCGAACGTCCGGGCAGCGGCCAGCGAAACCTGCTGCCCGAGAACGGTCAGGACCGCCGTCTCGAATCCGTCCACGCTCCCCAGGCGCCGCAGTCCCGGCCGTTGCGCCACCAGCGGCGCGAGCTGCGGGTGGCGGCTCAGCGCGGCGTCGATCGGCACCGGATCCACGTCGAGGTCGAGCCAGCGCCGGACCGTGGCGGTCAACGCTTCGACATCATCCGGGTCCGCCGGTGTCAGGTCCGCCTCGACATACCCGCCGGCGGGGCGCACGAGAACGGACACCAGCGCCGGACCGTGCGGGCCGTTCAGCACCCGGGTGTGGGTTCCGTCGGGGTCGTGCCGCTCGAGCCCGGCCACGGTGTGCGCGCGGAGCGCGCCCCACAGCGGCGCATGGGTGAACGGACCCCGATACGGCAATCGCATTCTCATGTGTCCTCGAGTCCCGTCACCCGCAGCGTGATGTTCAGTCGCCCCGTCGTCAACCCGCAGTCCGGATCACTCGTGCCGGGAAACACTTTCGGCACTCCGTGATACGCGAAGCGGGACTCGCCGCCGAACACGAACAGATCGCCGGACAGCAGTTCGACGTCGGTGTACGGCTTGGTGCGGGTGGCAGTATTCCCGAACCGGAACGTGCACGTGTCGCCGATGCTCAACGACACCACGGGCGCGTCGGATCGTTCCTCCTTGTCCTGGTGCATGCCCATCTTCGCGGTGTCGTCGTAGAAGTTGATCAGCGCGGCATCCGGTGTGTACCCGGCGTCGGGCTCCCCGTAGGCGTCGCCGACCGCCCGCCGGCCGAGTTCGACCAGCCAGTCGGGCACAGGCGCGACGCGACCACCGCCCGCGTCGTCGGCGGTGCGCGAGTAGGAGTACGGCTTCCAGTGCCAGCCGAGGCACACCGTCTGCACCGACATGCGGTGTCCCGTCGGCAGTTGCGCGGCCCGCATCGGGACCGGCCCGGTGGCCCATCCCCGGCATTCGGCCACCAGGTGGCGTTGCTCGGCCGGCGTGAGCCAGTCGGGGACGTGGACGGCGCCGGGCGCCACCACGGTCCGGGGTCGGGGTATCAAGGCAGACATCACGGTCACTCCGCGTCGTGCAGGACCAGGCCGAGGGTCCGGCGGGTGCCGCGCCTGATGGTGCTGACGCCGTGCCGTACCGGTCCCGTCGACCAGCCGCGGGTCGAGCGCACGGGACGGTTCCGGGTGGTGAAGATCAGCGCGTGACCCTGCCGAAGCGTCGTCACCGTGCCTCGCGACTGGGCGCGGGGCCGCTGCTCGACGAGCATGAACTCGCCGCCCTCGTGATCCACCCCCGGTCGGTCGAGTCCGATCACCACCTGCAACGGGAACACCAGGTCGCCGTACAGGTCGCGGTGCAGCGCGTTCCAGTCGTTCGCCCGGTAGCTGAGCAGGATCGGCGTCGCCCGTTTCTGACCGGCGTCGTGGCACATGTCCAGCCATTCGTCCAGGGTGTCCGGCCACGGCGACGGCTTCCTCAGCTTGACCGCCCAGTCCCGTGCCACGGGAAGCAGTTTCGGGTAGAAGGCGGCGCGGAGTTCGGCCACGACCTCCGGTAGCGGATAGTCGAAGTACCGGTACTGTCCCGAGCCGAAGCGGTGCCGGGCCATGTCCACGGTGGACCGGAAACGCTCGACCTCCTCGTACATGTCCGCGATCTGCCCGCATTCCTCGGCGGTCAGGATCTGCTCCGATTGCGCGCATCCCACGGCGTCGGTCTCGGCGTGCAGCGTCGGCCAATCCAGAGCGTTCACGCGTTGCGTCACGGTGCTCATGCCGCCTCCAAGTTCAGCAGAATCGACTTGGCCTCCGGCCCACCGGCGTACCGACCCATGCTGCCGTCGCTGCGGACCACCCGGTGGCAGGGCACCACGACGGGCAGCGGATTCAGCGCGCACGCGGTGCCGACCGCGCGCACCGCTTTCGGACTGCCCGCGGCGACCGCGACCGCGGCGTAACTGGCAGTGTGCCCGTAGTCGATGTCGGGGAGGTGGCGCAGCACTTCGAGCCGGAATCCCTTGGACAGCCGGAAGTCCAGCGGGACGTCGAAGCTCGTGCGCCTGCCGAGGAAGTATTCGTCGATCTCGTGGGCGACCCGGTCGAGCCGGGCGGGTGCGCGCAGGATCCGGGGACTGATCTGCTCGGCGAGGGTCTGCAGCACGGCATCGTGATCCTGGCTGGGGAACGCGACCCGCACCAGCCCGCGGTCGGTGGCGGCGAGCAGCAGCGAACCGACCGGGGTGTCGAGTGTCCGGTACGCGACGTCGAGGAGCCCGGCTTCGGCGGCGGCGGCGGCGAGACGCTCACGCAGTTTCTGCTCCACCGGGGAATCCAACGGATACAGGGAGTAGACGATGTCGGGCATGTTCATGTGATGTCTCCACTCACAGAGATCGAGAGGGTCTTGCGTAGCGCCGCAACGCCGTCCGCGGCCGCCCGCCGCGACGCGGCCGGAGAGTTACCCAGGATCACCGCGATCTCGGTGTACGGCAGCCCGGCGAGGTAGTGGTACGCCACCGCCGCCCGCTGCTTCATCGGCAGGGCACCGACCGCTTTCCACAACTCCGGGTCGTGGCCGCCGGGAAGCCCGCGGTCGGTGGTCTGCTCCGGCAGATCGTCGGTGGGGACGGGCCGCCGGTCGCGCGCACGAATGTGGTCGAGCGCCTTCCGGTGCGCGATCGTCACCAGCCACGCCTCGACGTTGCTCTCCGGACTCAGATCGGGGTATGCGCGCATCGCGGCGATGAATGTCTCCGACCACGCGTCCTCGGCGTCCACCGGACCGACCACGGCCCGGCAGACCCGCAGGACCGTCGGGCCGTGCTCGGCCACGACGTCTTCGAACGGCTTCAGCGTCATCGGCTCAGCCGGAGCCCCGCCCGTTCCGCTTCGCGTTCGAGCAGGAACCGTTTGCGGTCGAGACCGCCCGCATACCCCGTCAGGTTGCCGTTGCTCCCGATCACCCGGTGGCACGGAATGATGATGCTGATCGGATTCCGGCCGTTCGCCGCCGCCACCGCGCGAACCGCGGTCGGGGTGCCGAGCGAATCCGCCAGCTGACCGTACGTCCACGTGTCGCCGTACGGGATGGTGCGCAGCGCGTCCCACACCCGTTTCTGGAACGGGGTGCCCCGCGCGGCGAGCGGGACGGTGAAATCGGTCCGCCGGCCGTCGAAGTATTCGGCGAGCTGGGTGGTTGCCTCGTCGAACCCTGCGGTCTCGCGGGCGCCGAACGTCGCAGGATTCGGCTGATGCCTGTGTTCGACCATGTAGATGCCACTCAGCACCCCGCCGACGCTCACCAGCGTCAGGGGGCCGATCGGCGAATCGATGACAGTGTGTGCTGCTCGGTCGGCATTCACGGTGCCAATCCTTCCAGGTGTACGGGCCTCTGAAAGGTAGACGTCTGCCACGACCGAAACGTGAGATGCGGAATGCATCAGGCAGGATGGGCCGATGGCTCTCGTACAACTCGGCACCCGCGACCTGGTGCGTACCGTCACCGGCATCGCCCGGTGGTCGGTGGACACCGCTGAACTCGTCGTCTCCCTTCCCGGCCGGATCGGCGTCCTCCTGGACCAGGTCGAGGTGCTGATCGCCCGCATCGAGGCGATCAGCGACGGTGCCGAGATCGCGGTGGCGCGGGCGAACGCGGTTGCGGAAGCGGCGGCCACCGTCGTCGCCACGGCGGGGACCACGTCCGCGTCGGCGCAGACCCTGATCGGCCTCTACGAGCCGCTCGCGACGAAGGCCGCGCCGCTGGCGCAGCGGTTCGTCGACGACCTCACCGAGGAGGAGATTCACGCCGCGATCGGGTTGGTGGACCACCTGCCCGAGCTGACGATGCGCATGGAGGGGCTCATGCCGATCCTGGCGACCCTCGACACCGTGTCGCCGGAGATCCACCAATTGCTCGAGGAGGTCCAGGGGGTGCGTCAGGCGATCCAGGGCGTCCCCGGGTTCAAGTTCTTCCGCAAGCGCGGCGAGGCGCAGGAGGACGAGGACTAGGCGCGGTAGCCGTCCGTTCCGGCCCGTCCGACGACGATCTTCGGGACCACCGCGCGCGAGGACAGTCGCAGCACGGCGTCGACGAGTTCGACGATGTCGTTCACCTCGATCATCGTCTCGGGTGGAATCGTGTCGTGCGTCCACGCGGCCATGTCGGTGTCGACGTACGCCGGGGCGAGTGCGGTCGCGGAGATCCCGTTGCCGGACTCCTCCACGTTCAGTGTCTCGGTAAGCGAGATCAGCGCGGCCTTGGTCGCCCCGTAGACGGCGAGCCCAGCCTCGGCGTACACGCCGGTGATCGATGCCAGGGCGACGACCTTGGATCCGCGTCCCGGGTTCTCCGCCGCACCGGTCCGGAGCAGCGGCAACGACTGCTGTAACAGGCTGAACGGCGCCCGCAGGTTCACGCCCAGACTCTTGTCGAATCGGCGCATGGGGAATTCGCCGATGGCGCCGGCGGTGCCCACACCGGCATTGAGTACCAGTGCGTTCAGCGAACCGAAGGCGTCGGCGTGGGCCTCGACGACGCGTCCCGCCGATTCCTCGTAGGCGAGATCCCCGGCGACCACGACGACGTCCTTCGCCCCCGCGGTCCGCAGGTCGGCGGCCACCGCTTCGAGCCGCTCCCGGTCGCGGGCCGTGATCGTCAGCCCGTACCCCTGCTCCGCGAGCCGGGTGGCGATGCCGAGTCCGATGCCACGCGAGGCGCCGGTGATCAGTGCGCTGCGGCTCATACGGTCTGTCCTTTCAGGGCGCGCAGGCCCGCGGCGATGAATTCGGGCACCGCGTCGCCCGCCTTGTCGAATCCGTCACCGACGGTGGCGCCGGCCCGGTAGCGGTGGTTGATGCCCTCTGCGATGACGGCGAGCTTGAAGTTCGCGAGCGCCAGGTAGAAGTTCCAGTGCACCAGGTCACGCCCCGAGGCCAGCGTGTAGCGCTGCGCGAGATCGTCGGCCGAGGGCAGTCGCGGGCTCGTCCACGCCGCCGGTTCGCCGAGCACCAGGTCGAGAGCCGGATGCCGGTAGACGCACATCAGAGCGACGTCGGTGAGCGGGTCTCCGAGGGTCGAGAGTTCCCAGTCCACGACGGCCGCGACAGTGCTCACGTCCCCGGGCGCGAGGATCGTGTTGTCGATGCGGTAGTCGCCGTGCACGATCGACGACTCTGACTGCTGCGGAATCGACTCGGCCAGCGCGGCATGCAGGCGGTCGACGTCGGCGGAATCCGTCGTCTTCACTCGCGCCCATTGACTCGCCCACAGCTTCACCTGCCGGGCCACGTATCCGTCCGGACGACCGAGTTCCCCCAGCCCGACGGCGTCGTAGTCGACGTTGTGCAACGCGCCGAGCACACGGACCAGTTCGTCGGTGCACGCGTCGATGTCGGCGTCGGACAGCGCGTCGAGTTCCGGTTTGGTCCGGATCACCTGACCCGTCACGTGTTCGACCACGGTGAACGGCGCGCCCATCACGCTGTCGTCCTCACACAGCGCGACGGTCGCGGCGACCGGCACGTCGGTGCCCTGCAGCGCCGAGGTGATGCGGAACTCGCGGGCGACGTCGTGCGCGGAGGGTGTGAGCCCCGCGGTGGGCGGCCTTCGCAGCACCCACCGCGAGGAGTCGTCGAGAATGGCGTACGTGAGGTTGGACTTGCCGCCCGAGATCAGGTCGGCCCGCAACTCGCCATTCAGAGGGACATTCGAATCGGACAGGAACTTCTGCAGAGCAACGAGATCGAGGCCGCGATGTTCACTCATGCGCCTGCCTCCCGCGCGGCTTTCTTCGCGGCACCCACCACGCGCTTGGCGATGGCCCAGCGGTGCACCTCGGACGGTCCGTCGTACACGCGGAACGGCCGCACCTCACGGGACAGCCGGGCGAGGGGCAAGTCGCCGGACACGCCGAGGCCGCCGCACATCTGCACGGAGTTGTCGACGATCCGGAAGATCGCCTCCGCGGCGTAGGTCTTCGCGATGGAGGTCGAGTTGCTCGCGTGGCCGCCCTGATCGAGTTCCCAGCAGGCCCGCGTCAGCAGTGCCCGGGTGGCGGCGATGTCGATCTCGTTGTCCGCGATCATCTTCTGGACCATGCCGAGATCGCCCAGCTTGCCGCCGAAACCGTCACGCTGCGCGACGTGCGCCACGGCGACGTCGTGGCCGCGGCGCGCGGCACCCAGCCAGCGCATGACGTGCGTCATCCGGGCGGGCCCGAGCCGGACCTGCGCGTAGGCGAATCCCTGGTCCACCTCGCCGAGGACCCCGCTGTCGGGGACGAACAGATCCTCGAAGAACACCTCACAGTGCCCGCCGATCATCGCCCGGTCGAGGGTGTCGATGTGACGCCCCACCGTGAGCCCCTCGGCGTCGGCCGGCGTGAGGAACATCGTGGCGCCGCCGCGGTCGCCGGGCACGCCGGACGTGCGGGCGAAGATGATGAAGAATCCGGCGCCGTCGGCTCCGGTGATGAAGTACTTGTGGCCGTTGATCTTCCACCCGCCCGGCACTTTCTCGGCGCGCGTGGTCAGCGCGGACGGGTCGGAACCCGCTCCGGGCGACGGCTCGGTCATGGCGAACGCCGACCGCACGTCGCCGTGCGCCAGCGGGGCGAGGAACCGCTCCTTCTGCTCGGGGCTCGCGATGTGCGCGAGCATGTGGACGTTGCCCTCGTCGGGTGCGCCGATGTTCAGTGCCGTCGGGCCGAACAGCGAGTAGCCGGCGGCCTCGAAGACGGGCGCGCGGTCGGTCATGTTCAGGCCGTGTCCGCCGTACTCGACGGGTGCGTGCGGGGCGAAGATCCCGGCGTCCTTGGCCGCCTTCTGCATCTGCACGCGCAGGGTGTCGCCACCGGCGGCGGTGATGTCGCCGCCGTGCTCGTCCTCGATGGGCAGCACGACTTCGCGGATGAACGCCTCGGTCTTCTCGACGAGTGCGGTCACCTCGGGTGCATAGGACAGATCGATCGCCACAACTACCTCCAGTCAGTACGGCGACTCCGGTACCGACCGATCACTCGCTCGGTCGAAGTCGTTCCCGAGAATCCCACAGGTTCGGAACGGGGTCAAGCCTCAGCCGGATGCGCCGACGGCACTCCTCGCGATCGCCAGGTACCGCTCGACCAGTTCGTCGGGCGACAACGACCCGTCCTCGCGGTACCAGGTGGACACCGCGACGCACATGGTGACCACGGCGCGGCTCGCGTCCTCCGGGAACGGTGTCCGGAAATGCCCGGCCGACACCCCGTCGCGAACGATGTCGTCGAGCATCTCCTGCTGCTCGTCGCGCAGCGCGATGTACGCCCGCCTGCTCTCCGGTTCCATGCTCCGCGTCTCACGGGACGCGACGAACGCCTGTTCCCGCCGGAACATGTGGAACCGCAGCAACGACTCGATGACCGCGTCGAACCGATCCCCCGGCGTCGGTCCCGCCTCGGACACCGCCGCGCGACTGCGATCGAGGAGATCCCGCATCACGACATTCGTCAGCCCCACCAGCAACGCCTGCTTGGAGGGGTAATGGTGATAGAGACCGGGGACCGAGAGGCCGGCGCGGGACGCGATCTCACGGATCGACGCGCCGTCGTAGCCCTTCTCGACGAACGCCGCCAGCGCCGCGGCCAGAACCTTCGACAACCCCTGGTCGGTGTACTCACGCCACGAACTGCCGCGCTGGGTGCCCTCTACCGTCATGGGTCCTACGGTAGAACAGGAACCCGCCGCTCCCGTGCCGTGGTCGCGGGAGTTGACTAGAGTCGAACGAGGTCGCCCAGATCGACAGCCTTCTCCGACAGAGAGCCAGGGACCACCCGATGATCCACGTCCGTCACTCCGCGATCGCAGCCGTGCCCCTCCACGTGGCCTTCGCGTACATCGACGACTACCGGACGGTCCCCGACTGGATGTTCGGAGTCTCGGAATTCCGTCCGATCGGCGAATTCGACCAGGGGCTGGAGTCGACGTTCGACGCCGCGATACACATCGGCCCGAGCACCCTGCGCTCCCGCCTCGAGGTCACCGAGTGGGTGCAGGACCGGGTGATCACCCTGGCGTCACTCGACGGCGCCGCCAACTCCTCCACCTGGGAGTTCACCGCGCACGGTGAGGACAAGACCGAGATCAGCGTGGACTTCGCGTACAAACTCCCCGGCGGTCTCACCGGCAAGGCCCTCGGTCTCATCGTCGAACCGTTCGTCGAAACGGCCGTGAAGAACACCGAGGCCACCCTGCGGCACAACCTCGAGGAGCTGTACGCGAAGCGCACCCGCTAGCGTCCGGGCAGGAACGCCAGCCGGCCGACCGTCGTCCCCTCGCCGAGGCGTCCGATGCCGTCCGCGACGTCGGTGAGCCCGAGTCGCTCGCTGATCATCGGTGTGATCTCGCCGGCCGCGGCCATCCGCGTCAGCTCGTCGTGACACTGTCGGATGGCGGCGGGGTCGTACGCGTTGTACAGGCCCCAGTGCAGCCCGATGATCGAGTAGTTCTTGATCAGCGCGTGGTTCAACCCGGGTGACGGGATGGTGCCGCTCGCGAACCCGATCACGATGATGCGCCCCTCGAACGCAATGCACTTGGTCGACTTCGTGTAGGAGTCGCCGCCCACCGGATCGAACACGACGTCCGCACCGCGGCCGTGCGTGAAGTCCTTCACGGCCTGGACGAAGTCCTCGCTGTGCCGGTCGATCACGAGGTCGGCACCGAGTTCCCGCGTGTAGGCCGCCTTCTCGGGCCCGCCGACGACGCCGATCACCTTGGCGCCTGCCGCCTTGCCCAGTTGCACGGCCGCGCTGCCCACTCCACCTGCCGCGGCCTGCACGAGCAGGGTTTCGCCGGGCTGGATCTGCGTTCTGCGATGCAGCGCAAACCATCCCGTCTGGTACCCGATCGACAGTGCCGACGCTTCGGCGTCGTCGAGGGCCTCCGGGGCGGGGAACGCGGTGGCCGCCGACATGACGGCCAACTCCGCGAACCCGCCGTTCGGCAGGCTCGGCATGCCGATCACCCGATCGCCGACGGAGAACCCGGTGACGCCCGCTCCGAGTTCGACCACCTCGCCGCACAGCTCCACGCCGGGAGTGAACGGAAGCGGCGGTGTGATCTGGTACTCACCGCGGCACAACAGAACATCCGGGAAGTTGGCGGCCGCGGAGAGCACCTTGACCAGCAACTCTCCGGGCTTCGGCTCGAGGTCGGGGATGTCCTCGAACGTCAGGACGTCCCGCGGCTGACCCAGTTCGTGTACACGCCACGCCTTCATCGATCAGTCCTTCGGTCCACCGGCGACGTAGACGACCTGCCCCGACACGAATCCGGCGCCCTCGCTGACGAAGAACGACGCGGTGTGCGCGATGTCCTCGGGCTGCCCGACACGGTTGACGGGGATCTGCGACGCCGCCGCCTTCTTGAAGTCCTCGAAGCCGACGCCCACCCGCTCGGCGGTCGCGGCCGTCATCTCGGTCTCGATGAACCCGGGCGCGATCGCGTTCGCGGTGACACCGAACTTTCCGAGTTCGAACGCCAGGGTCTTGGTGAAGCCCTGCATGCCCGCCTTCGCGGCGGAGTAGTTGACCTGCCCGCGGTTGCCGAGCGCGGACGTGCTCGACAGGTTCACGATCCGGCCGAACTTGGCGTCCACCATGTGCTTCTGCACGGCCCGCGACATCAGGAACGCGCCACGCAGGTGCACGTTCATCACGGCGTCCCAGTCGTCGACGGTCATCTTGAACAGCAGGTTGTCGCGGGTGATTCCGGCGTTGTTGATCAGGATCGTCGGGGCGCCCAGTTCATTGGCCACCCGCTCGACTGCCGCGGCGACGGACGCCTCGTCGGCGACATTCGCGCCCACGGCGAGCGCTTCGCCGCCCGCGGCCTTGATCGCGTCGACGGTGCCGGCACATGCGGCCTCGTCGAGGTCGAGCACGGCGACGGCGTATCCGTCGCTCGCCAGCCGCTTCGCGACGGCGGCGCCGATGCCCCTGGCCGACCCGGTGACGATGGCGGTTCTACGTTCCTGGCTCACTTGTTTCCTCCATGCTGGTTGTTCTCGGTCTTCGTACGGTCTTTGCGCAGTTCGCTTCTCGGTCGGGTCAGGACGGCTAGGCCAGGAGCGACGCCTGGTAGCGGCGCATGCCCCGGATCCATCGGTCGTAGTCGGCGCCCTTGTGCCGGTACATCTCCAGCACCTCGGGGTGCGGAAGGATCAGGAATTGCTCGGCTTCCATTGCGGCGAGCACGCATTCGGCTACCTCGGCAGGCTCGAGCACCGAACCCGCGGCGGTGACGGCGCGTGCGGCGGTGGCCGACAGGGCGGCGTCGTCGGTGAGCAGTGCGGTGTTGACGCCCATCGGGCACAGACAGCTGACGCGGACGCCTTTGTCGCCGTATGTGACCGACAGCCATTCGGCGAATCCGACGGCGGCGTGCTTGGTCACCGAATACGGGGCGGAACCGATCTGGGTGAGCAGCCCGGCGGCAGAGGCGGTGCTGACGAAGTACCCCTCCCCGCGCTCGATCCAGCCGGGAACGAGGCGGCGGGCCGCCCGGACGTGCGCTCGGACGTTCACATCGAGGGCGAGGTCCCACACGGCGTCGTCGGGTTCGAGTTGGTCGCCTGCCGCGACACCCGCATTGGCGAAGTAGAGGTCGACGGGCCCGAAGGCCTGCTCCGCGGCGTCGATGACCGACGCGATCTGAGCATCGTCGGACGCGTCGGCCTGCACTGCCAGCGCAGCGCCGGGATTCTCGGCGTCGATTCTCCGGACGATCGTTTCCAGCCTGGTGCCGTCGAGGTCGGTGACGACGACCTTGGCACCCTCGGCGGCGAGCCGCTCCGCAAGTGCACTGCCGATTCCACCTCCGCCACCGGTGACGACGGCGACCTTCTGCGCAACCTGCACGAGATTCCTCCCTCGAGGGGACACGGACGTGGCCCCAGTCTTCCACAGAAATCACCTGAACCCGGTGTCGGATTCAGTTTTGCGGACCGAAGTGTCCCACACGCTCACGCCGCCGGCGAGAGCTCAGCTCCGCTCGGGGAACCTCAGTCCGTTCGCCCAGATCCGCGTCGTCGTGAACACGACGTCGTCGAAGTCGACAGGAGTGCCGTCGGTCCCGTTCACGCTGGCCACGAACACGTTGTACGCCAGCCTGCTGACCATCCCCGACAACGCCCGCGACGCCAGCATCGGGTCCAGTTCCCTGTCTGCGATACCCCGCGCCTGGAGCTCGGCGATCCCCCGCGCGTTGCGCGCGATGAACGCGTCGGCCCGCTGACGCCGCAGATCCGCGAACGCCGGATCGATGTGCGCCACCTGCTCGAGCAGCCCCATCAGCTTGGCGTTGCGCCGGTAGGCCTCCAGGTAGGCGCGGTTGCTCGCCTCCAGCACCGCGTAGGGGTCGTCGGTGTCCTGGACCCGCTTCATGCCCGGATGCATCATGTCCTCCTGCGCCACCTCCAGCACGGCGGCGAAGACCTGCTCCTTGTTGTCGAAGTACGTGTAGAACGACCCCGTCGAGCAGTTCGCTTCCTTCGTGATGTCGGTGAGCCTGGCGTCGAGGTACCCGGACCGCTCGAACACCGTCCGCGCAGCCGCCACCAGCGCCGCGCGCGTGCGTGCACCGCGAGGGGTCGCCGGAGGCTCCCGCAGCAGATCGGTGGCCGCCATCGACGGGGCGGGCTGGTCGTCCCACTCTTCATGGACGGTGCGCGTGGTCATTTCCTACTTATACGCCAGCACCGCAGCCCCGCCCAACCCAGCGCTCAGGTGATGGTGATGCCGCCGTCCACCGCGATCGTCTGACCGGTGACGTACGCGGCGGCGTCCGACGCGAGCCAGACCACGGTCGCGGCCAGCTCCTCCGGGTCACCGAGGCGACCGAGAACCAGACGCGACTTCATCGATTCGAGGTACCCGTCCTGGTACTGGTCCGTCATCTCCGTCTCGAAGAATCCGGGAGCTATCGCATTCACCCGGATGCCCTTACGGGCACCCCACTGCTGCGCCAGATCGCGGGTCAGACCGATGACCCCGGCCTTGCTCGCGGCATACGCGGCCTGCGGAAGTCCCGCGGTCGTGAGGCCCAGCACGCTCGCGATGTTCACGATCACGCTACCCGGCTTCATGACCCTGCCCGCCGCCTGCGCCGCCCAGTACGAACCGTTCAGGTTGATGTCGACGACCTGCCGGAACTGCTCCGGCGTCTCCCTCGTCGCGGGAACGGCAGTACCGACGCCCGCGTTGTTGACGAGAACGTCTACGCGGCCGAACTTCTCCATCGCCTCGTCGATCATGTTCTGCGCCTGCGCCGGGTCCACGATGTCCGTCGCGACGCACAACGCCTCACGTCCCGCCGCCCGCACCAGTTCCGCGGTCTTCGCCAAACGGTCGGTGCGGCGCGCAGCCAGCACCACGTCGGCGCCCGCCTCCGCCGCCGCCTGCGCGAACGCCACCCCGAGGCCCGACGACGCACCGGTCACGACGACCACTCGATCGGTCAAGCTGAACTTGTCGAGAACGGACATACGAAGCGACTCCTTTGTCGTCGGGCTGTGGGGGTGCGGACTCAGAGGCCGAGGTCGCGGCCGATCAGTTCCTTCATGATCTCGTTCGAACCGGCCCAGATCTTGGTGACACGAGCATCCATCCATGCACGCGCGGCACGGTATTCGGTCATGAACCCGTAGCCACCGTGCAGCTGCACGCAGTGGTCGAGGACCTCGTTCTGCACCTGGGCAGTCCACCACTTGGCCTTGGCGGCGTCCACTGCCGTCAGTTCACCGTCGGCGTGTGCGGCAACGCAGTTGTCGACGTACGCCTGGGTGACCTCGACACGGGTGACGAGATCGGCGAGAAGGAACTTGTTCCACTGCAGCGACCCGATGGGCTGCCCGAATGCCTTGCGGTCCTTGGCGTACTGGATCGTCTCCTCGAGGATCGGCGCGGCGTGCGCGATATTCGAGACGGCGGCGCCGACACGCTCCTGCGGCAGCATCTCCATCATGTGGATGAAACCGCGATCGATCTCACCGATGATGTTCGCCGACGGCACACGCACGTTCTCGAAGAACAACTCGGCGGTGTCGGACTCGTGCTGGCCGACCTTGTCGAGCTTGCGTCCGCGCTCGAAGCCCTCCATGCCCGTCTCGACGGCGAACAGCGTGATGCCCTTGGACTTCTTCTCGGGGCTGGTGCGCGCGGCGACGATCACCAGGTCGGCGTTGTAGCCGTTGGTGATGAACGTCTTGGAACCGTTGATGATCCAGTCGTCGCCGTCCTTGACCGCAGTGGTCTTGAGCGAGGCGAGGTCGGACCCACCGGAGGGCTCGGTCATGCCGATCGCGGTGAGCAGTTCACCGGTGCAGAACCTGGGCAACCAGCGCTGCTTCTGCTCCTCGGTCGTCAACTGCACGAGGTACGGGGCGACGACGTCGGCGTGAATGCCGAAGCTCGACGACACGGCCGCACTCGCCCGTGAAAGCTCCTCGGCGAGAACCGCGTTGAACCGGTAGTCGCCGGCCTCGCTTCCGCCGTACGCCTCCGGGACCTCGAGGCCGAGGAAACCGTTGCGGCCCGCTTCGAGCCAGATCTCCCGGTCGATGAAGCGCTGCGCGATGAGCTTGTCCGCCACCGGCAGCAGGTTGCGGTTCACGAACTCCCGGGCCGATTCGCGGAATGCCTCGTGATCGGGGCCGTACAGGGTGCGTCGCATGACCGCTCCTTCTGGATATCGAGCTTTGACTGGTTCACGCTTCGAGCATGTAAGCGTCTGCTTATTTTCTAAGCGCTTGCTTATACTGATGGTGTGACGCGGTATTGTCAACAGCCGCGCAGCCGAGGATGGAGACAGACATGAGCGAATCACCCAGCCAGGTGATCAGCCCGTCCAAGGCTGCCGCCCGCATCCGTGCCGCAGCCGTCGACGCGTTCGCGACCAGCGGATACGGCGGCACCACCACTCGCGAGATCGCCGCCCGCCTCGACATGAGCCCGGCCGCGATGTACCCCCACTACCGCTCCAAGGAAGAACTCCTCTTCGCGATCAGTTACGAAGGCCACACCGGCGCACTCGACGTCGTGAGAAACGCCGACCTACCCGGCGAGTCGCCGTCCACGAGACTGCAGGCACTGATCCGCGCATTCGCGAGCTGGCAGGCCACCCACCACGCACAGGCGCGTGTCGTCCAGTACGAACTCAACGCCCTCACGCCGGAGCACTACCGCGACGTGGTCAAACTGCGCCGCGACATCACCCACATCGTCCGCTCCGTCGTCGACGCCGGAGCCGCATCCGGCGAATTCACCGTCCCCGACGGCGAAGGCGTCACCCTCGCCCTCATGTCACTGTGCGTCGACATCTGCCGCTGGTTTCCCGCAGGCGCCTACACCGAACCCGAGGCCGTCGCGGACCTCTACGCCGGCCTCGCCATGCGACTGGTCGGGGCAGCGTAGGTAATGCATTTGGGTATTGCCGGGGTGCCGTGGGCGGGCTAGTGTAGAACATACGTTCGATTCGGGGGTTTCGGCAGTCGGGGGGTCGGGGTGGATGCAGGGGCGGTAATCGCGTTTCTGGCCGAGTTGCCGAAACTCGATCGGGATATCGACGATGCAACGCGCATCGACGTACTTCGGGCACTGGAAGAGGTGAAGGCCGCCTGCGCCGGCGTGCAGGCCCGGGTGACCGCCGACCTCGACGCCTCCATCCGAGCTGAACGAGCGGACCGCAACGTGCCGCTGGCGCAGCGAGGACGCGGCATCGCCAACCAGGTGGCGCTGGCACGCCGGGACTCACCGTTTCGCGGTGGTCGCCACCTCGGCATGGCGACCGCTCTCGCCCACGAGATGCCCTGTACCTTGGCCCTACTCGAACGAGGGTTACTCAGCGAGTGGCGAGCCACCATCCTCGTCCGCGAAACCGCATGCCTGACGAGGGAAGATCGCACAGCAATCGACTCTCTGCTGTGCGGCGACCCGGCAACGTTGGACGGGCTCGGCGACCAGGCGGTGTGCGCGAAAGTTCGCTCGGTCGCCGCCGAATTCGACGCCGAGGCCGTGGTGCGGCGGGCTCGCAAGGCCGTGTCGGATCGGCGGGTCACCTCCCGTCCCGCACCCGACACCATGGCCTACGTCACCGCCCTACTGCCGGTCGCCGAAGGCGTGGCTGTGCACGCCACACTCGCCCGTGACGCCGATTCGATCCTCGCCGCCGGCGACGAACGCACGCGGTCGCAGATCATGGCCGACCTCCTCGTGTCCCGAGTCACCGGCACACACCACACGGCCACCACACCGCCGATCACCGTCAACTTGGTGATCTCCGACCGCGCCCTCCTCGACAACGGATCCGAACCCGCCCACGTGCAGGGCTACGGTCCCGTTCCCGCCGAACTGGCGGGGCACTGGATCTCCGAGGCAGTCCAGGCAGCGATCGATCCAGACACCGGGAATGCGACGCGGGTGAACCTGCGCCGCCTGTACGCCAACCCGCAGTCGGGAGCGCTCACCGCGACCGAGTCCCAGGCCCGCTGCTTCCCCGCCGGGTTGGCGAAGCTGATCGATCTGCGCGACCGAACCTGCCGGACACCCTGGTGCGATGCCCCGATCCGGCACCAAGACCACATCCGACCACGCGAAAGCGAAGGCCCCACGACCGCGCACAACGGCGCCGGTCTGTGCGCAGCCTGCAACTACGCCAAACAAGGCGCAGGATGGACCGCTACCCCTCGTCAGGTGCCCGGAGGACTGCACCACATCGAGATCTACACCCCCACAGGACACCGGTACCGATCGACGGCACCCCCACTACCGAAACCATTGCCATTCCGCGCGGTTCACACCGACTCCCCCGTCGAACGCATCCTCATCGAATTCCTCAACGCAGCCTGAACATTGCAGCGCTGCGCACTAGACCGAGTGACACACCCGTGCGGTAGCATCTCCGCACGCGGCCGAGGGGGTCCTGTCGAGCACTGGGGGGATGGGAATGAGCAAAACACTGCGTCTGGAAGATGACGCAATCCAACGATGCGTGGGCATCTGCAACACCATGATCGACCAAATGGATCAGGCGATCAGGAACGCTGACTCCCTGCGATACATCGCGGGCTTCGGCGGATTCGATTCAGCGCAGGAACTCCAAGACCGGTATGACAATAAATTCAACGGCGGCGATGGCTCCGGTTCCGTCAGAGAGCGGCTGAATCAGTTTCGACTCGTTATTGAGACTATGCGGGACACTTTCCAGGCCGGGGGCGACGCGTTCGCGGAGAGCGACAGCGCGATCGGGCGCGCACTCGCCGGGATCCAGGGAGAGATCGAGCAGTGAAACTCATCAAAGTGGTCGTGGCCGTCGTTTCAATGGCTCTACTCGGCGGTTGCAGCACAGAGAAAGCCAGTCAACCGGACCCTGAGTCCATGGCCACACCCACGACCCGGGTTCCAAGACACATCGACAAATCGGACCGACCTCAGGTGACATTCGACCCATGTCTCGACATCCCCGATTCTGCGCTGATCGAAGCTGGATACGACCCGCAGAGTGAAGCAAACGCTGACTTCACGCCCGATTCTTACACCTTTCTCGGTTGCGGGTATGACACGCCGCAGCGCCGCTACGTTATGAACGTTCTGTCCGGGAACATTACCTTCGCGGAAGAGCAAGAAAAGAAGAAACTTCACTCCACACCCATCGAAATCAACGGTCGTCGCGCAATCCTGATCTTCGACCCTGGAGTGACTGACGCATGCGATCTGACCATCGAAACGTCCTACGGCATTCTCGGATTCACTCGCAGCGTGTTTCAGGGAAACGGCCAGCATGCGCCCGAATACGAGTGGTGCGCTGGACTCGAGGACACCGCCCGAATCATCGAGCCGTTCATTCCGAAGGGGGACTGACCGATGGCACCGAAGGACCCGCTCGCTCCCTTTTTCGATGCAGTACTGCCGAATGGCGCCGGCGATCAGCACCGCACGAGGTTGCAGAGGTCCGCGCAGCAACTCGGGTCAGAGGACATCGATCCGCCGTACATCACGTCGATGGAGAGTTTCGAGGGCTGGCAACACTCGGAGATCTACGCGAAGACACAGGACATGGACCCGAGCGTCATCGGGGATCTCGCTCAGGCTTGCCACGCGATCGTCGGTTCGCTGCCCATCGGCTTCGGGTTCGCACTTCTGAAGAACACGATTGCCGAACAGTGGGAGGGCGCGGCCGCCGACGCGGCGCTCGCGGCCACGGAAACCCTTGCAGGCGCGAGTGACCAGTTGACCTCGGGAGTGCAAGCGATCGGCGTGAAGCTCGATATTCTCAGTAGCGCTGCGCAGGATGTGAAGAACAGCATCCCCGCGCCAACGCCGGAACAACCCCTCAGCCTTCTCCCCCTGATGCCCTCCGCCGCCGAAGCTCAGGAAGCAGCGCGGGATGCGGCCCGAGAAGAAGCCATTCGGAAGTTGCAGAACATCTACGTCCCGAACTACCAGGACGTGGGTACGAACGTTCCGGTCCTCCCGGCACCGCATTCGCTCAGCGGCGGGCCCGGTTCCACCGATCCGAATCTCACTGCGCCTACCTCGGGCGACCCCGGTTCCTGGAGCGCATCCGACAGCAGCACCTCCTCCATGTCGGGGAATGGCGATGTGTCTGCGAACGGCGAGACCCCTGGGGACGGGGAGTCTGCTGGGGATGATGCAGCGACCACGTCTGCAGCGAATGCCGAGGCCGCTGCCAATCAGGGGGCCGGTGCCGGTGCCGGATCCGGTTCGGCTGCACAGACTGCGGCGGCGAATGCGCAGAACGCTGCCGGCGCAGGTTCGCAGTCGGGCAGCGGCGCGGGCGGCACGGGTTATGGCGGAACCGCCGGTGGTTCGGGGTCCGGTGCCGGCGGATCGGGCGTCGGGGGTTCGGCGTCGGGCACGCGCCGGAAGAATGACAAACGCGAGTCCGAGCCCAGCTCGGGCGGTGTGGTTCCGGGTGGCCCGATCCCGTCGGGTGGTGCCGCGGCGGGTGCGGGGGCGGCGGCCGCTGCCGCAGCGGCGACACCGGTGAAACCGAGTATGAGTCGTCCCGGGATGGGTATGGCACCCGGCATGATGGGTGCGCCCGGCCGGGTAGGCGGAAACGGTGAGGGCGACACGGAGCATCAGACGCCGAGCTACCTCATCACCGTCGACAACGGCAACGAACTGATCGGCACACTCGACCCCGTCGCACCGCCGGTGATCGGCGCATGAACTGGCGGCTGACGTCAGCCCAGTTCATGTGCCTGTGGGAGGCAACCGATCTCGATCGGATGCCGTACCCGCTGAAGTACCGGTCCGCCGCGGCGACGGCGGACCAGTACGCGATCCAGCAACGCGAACTGGAGCAGTGGCGGTCCGCGCTCGACGAACCGAAACTGGTTGCGGCGATCCAGGCGCTGCGAAACCCGCACGTGTCCGTCACGGTGCTCGCCCCCTCCCCCGAACTCGACTCCGGGATTCGGCGGAGGGGCAGCATCCGTGGCCGGGTCGCCGTCGTCGCCGAACAGCTCCGCGGCGAACCGGGACGCGGCGACATCCGGATCGACGCGGGCGCCGAGAGCGTCGACGGGTTCACCGCCCAACTCCTGGACGACCTACCCGACTGTGCTCCCGGACGAACCCCGTCGCTGACCGCGCACCCCGACGACATCCAGAACCGAACCACCACGACATCCGTCCTCCAGAACGCCCGGGCCTCCGACGGCACTCTGCTCCGGCGGATCGTCGGCCGACCGCGGACCGGGATCGGTTACATCTGCATCCGTGGTGCGCGCAGCGGACTCGACGAGCCCGTTCTGGGCGAACTGACGTGGATCGACGTGGAACAGGACGGCCGGTACCTCTATCACCAGGACGACCGTGTTCACCTGCGGTCGGCGACGGTCCGGGTGGTTCGCGACGAGTTGTCGAAACGCGTGTCTGCGGCCCTTGCCAACACCTCTGCCAGCACCTCTGCCAACCCTTCGCCGACCCGCGGCTGAGCGTTACCCTTGTCCCATGACCGATCGGGACAGGGATGGCTCGGGGAAGCCACTCAACGCACGCCCCCGCGACGAGCTCGGCCGACCTCTGCCTCACGACGCCGAGGGTGTGCCCCGCATCCCCGACGACCTGCGGTTGCCGCCCGACGAGGCGATCACCGAGGCGCAGCGGCTACTCGACCACGGCATGCCGTTCCACGCCCACGAAATCCTCGAGGGAACGTGGAAGATCGCCCCTGAGGACGAGCGGGAACTGTGGCAGGGCCTCGCGCAGCTCGCGGTGGGTCTCACCCACCTGATGCGGGGCAACAAGACCGGTGCGCGGTCACTGCTGCGCCAGGGCCACGACCGGATCCGGCATTACGAGGTGGAGGCGCCACACGGCCTCGACATCGCCGGCCTCCTGACGTGGTCGGAACACCTCACGGACGAGATCGATCGCGTCGACCCGTTGCCGGCGACGCCCGTACCCCGATTGAGAATCCCCTGATGTCTCTGCTCCCCATGTTCCCGCTGGGCTCGACGATGCTGCCCGGTCAGCAGCTCCCCCTCCACGTCTTCGAACCCCGCTATCAGGAACTGGTCCGCGACTGCCTGGACGCACCGGACGGTCCGCGATTCGGGGTCGTCCTGATTGCCCGCGGCAACGAGGTGGGTGGCGGCGACGTGCGCCACGACGTGGGCACGATCGCGCGGATCGAATCCCACGCGTCGATCGGCGACGGCCGGTACGAGTTGTTCTGCCGCACCGAGGAACGCATCAAGGTGTCGAAGTGGTTGCCGGACAACCCGTATCCGATCGCCGAGGTGGATGTGTGGCCGGACGAGAACACCGGCACCCAGACGGCGGATTACGAATTCCCGTCGCTGATCGAGCGACTCGAATTCCTGTACGGCCTCCTCCGGCGTCTCGCGACGGAGACCGGGAACGTCCCGCCCGACGTTCCGGTCATCGGCGGGTTCCGCGGGTCGCTGGGCACGCGGCTGTACGAGATCGCCACCTACATTCCGATGGGTGACGCCGATCGCCTGCAAATTCTCGCTGCGGCCGGCGCGGACGAGCGCTTGCGGGAAGTTTCCGAGGCGATCGAGAACGCCATCGAAATGGTCCAGTTCCGGCTGATGTGACCTAGCCCTCCCCGGGGTTGGTCAAGAGCACTCCGGGAAGGGTGTAGTGTTGTCAATGCAACGCGGGGTGGAGCAGCTCGGTAGCTCGCTGGGCTCATAACCCAGAGGTCGCAGGTTCAAATCCTGTCCCCGCTACCAAGTGGAAACGGCTCCGGAGATTCATTTCTCCGGGGCCGTTTTCGTTGTCGGCACATCCTCCAGGACTAGAACGTATTCTCGTACGTGAGGCCTCAGGAGGGACCGTGCAGCTCGCCGACGTCGATCTCTACAACCCGGACACCTTCGTGCAGGGCGTGCCCCACGAGATGTTCGCCACGTTGCGGCGCGAGGCCCCGGTCTACCGGCATCTCGACGAGCGCGGCGCCCCCTTCTGGTGTGTCACCCGGCATGCGGACATCGTGACGGTGAACCGGGACGCCGAGGCGTATTCGTCGTGGCGGGGCGCCACCTACATCGACGATCTGGCCCCCGACGACCTGGCGGGCCAGCAGCTGATGATGCTGAACATGGATCCACCGGATCACACCGCGCTGCGGAAGATCGTCAGCAAGGGCTTCACGCCCCGCCGCATCGGCCAGTTGCACGACATCCTCGCGCAGCGCGCCACGAGCATCGTCGACGCGGTGATCGAGCGCGGCGAGTGCGACTTCGTCGTCGACGTCGCGTCCGAACTGCCGCTGCAGGCGATCGCCGATTTCCTCGGCGTGCCGCAGGAGGACCGCAAGCTCATCTTCGACCTGACGAATCAGATGATCGGCTCGTCCGATCCCGAATTCCACCTCGAGGAAGGTCAGGAGCGCGCGGCGGCCGGCCAGATGTTCGCCTACAGCCTGGAGATGTTCGAGGACCGCAAGCGGCACCCGCGCGACGACATCGCGACCGCTCTCATCCAGGCCGACGTGCACGGCGAGAAGCTCGGCGAACTGGATTTCAACATGTTCTTCATGCTGCTCGCGGTCGCCGGGAACGAGACCACCCGCAACGCCCTCTCGCACACCCAGCTGGCGCTGATGGAACATCCCGAGGAGCGCCGGAAGGTCCTCGAGGATCCGGCGAGGCTCGACGCCCTGATCGAGGAGGGGTTGCGGTGGGCCACACCGGTCATGCAGTTCCGCCGGACCGCGACCAGGGACACGGTGCTGCACGACGTCGAGATCTCCGAGGGCGACCGGGTGGTCATCTGGCACATGTCGGGGAACCGTGACGAGGCGGTGTTCGACGATCCGTACACGTTCGACATCGACCGGCCCACCGGCCACTACTCGCAGCACATCGCGTTCGGCGGCGGCGGTCACCATTTCTGTCTCGGCGCCAACCTCGCTCGCGCCGAGATGAAGGTGATGCTGAGTGAGATTCTGCGTCGGATGCCCGACATGGAACAGACGGCGCCGGCCCAGCGGCTGCGCTCCAACTTCATCAACGGGCTGAAGCATCTGCCGGTGACGTTCACACCGTCGTCCCTCTAGCTTCGAGCGGAGCGCTGGCTTTTCTGACAGCCTGGTCAGGTGAGCAACGTCGACGCAGTGGTCATCGGATCCGGTCCCAACGGGCTCGTCGCGGCCGCGACTCTCGCCGATGCAGGCTGGGACGTCGCGGTCGTGGAGGCGCAGCCGACGCCCGGCGGCGCGGTGAGGTCGGCCGAACTCGTCCCCGGCTTCACGTCGGACCTGTTCAGCGCGTTCTATCCCCTGTCGACCGTGTCCCCCGCGCTGCGCGGGCTGGACCTCGAGTCGCACGGGTTGCGGTGGAGTCATGCGCCCCGCGCGGTCGGCCACGCCCGCTCCGCTGCCGACGAGGACGCGCCGGTGATTCATCCCGACCCGGCCGACACGGCCGCCGACCTCGAACGGAGGCAACCGGGCGACGGCGTCGCGTGGACGGCGCTGGTCGAGCAGTGGCACCACATCAAGGAACCGCTGCTGAGCATCCTGTTCAGCCCGTTCCCGCCCGTGCGGGGCCCGAGCGCCCTGCTGCGCCGACTGGGCACCGCCGAGTCGCTGAGAGTGGCCCGATTCCTCCTCCTGCCTGCACGGCGGATGGCGCACGAACTGTTCCGGGGCGAGGCGGCACGACTGCTGTTGCTGGGCAACGCGATGCACGCCGACGCCCCTCCGGACGCACCGGGCAGCGGTGTCATGGGGTACATCCTGACGATGCTCGCCCAGGACGGCGGGTACCCCGTCCCGGTGGGCGGCGCGGGCGAGTTGTCGGCCGCGATGGTCCGCCGGGCCGAGCACGCGGGCGCGCATTTCCGCTACGGCGACGCGGTGACGGGGATCGAGGTTCGGTCCGGTCGCGCCGTCGGCGTGCGGACGGCGTCGGGTGCGCGCTACACGGCACGCCGGGCGGTGATCGCCGACGTCTCGGCGCCCGCGCTGTACGGTTCACTGCTGCCGGATCATGCCGTTCCCGCCCGGGTGCGTGCCGACCTCGAGCATTTCGAGTGGGACACGCCGGTGCTGAAGGTCAATTACGCTTTGTCGCAGAAGATTCCGTGGCGTTCGCCCAGCCTGAGCGGTGCGGGGACCGTCCACCTCGGTGCCGACGACAACGGCCTCGTCCGGTGGATGGCCGACCTGACCACCGGCACCGTCCCGGCCCGCCCGTTCCTGCTGTTCGGGCAGATGACGACCGCCGATCCCAGCAGATCACCGGAGGGCACCGAAAGCGCCTGGGCGTACACGCATCTACCGCGCGACATCATCGACGACGCGTCTGCCGACCTGCTGGCCGCGCGGGTCGACGACGTCCTCGAGGCCCACGCACCGGGGTTCGCGGAGCGGGTCGCCGGGCGTGTCGTCCAGCGCCCGTCGGATCTCGAGGCGGCCGACGCGAATCTCGTGGGCGGCGCCGTCAACGGAGGGACGGCGCAACTCCATCAGCAATTGGTCTTCCGGCCGGGGCCGGGCATCTCCCGCTCGGAAACCCCCGTTCAGCGCCTGTACCTGGGCAGCGCGTCGGCGCACCCGGGCGGCGGTGTGCACGGGGTGTCGGGCCTGAACGCCGCCCGCGCCGCGCTCGGCGAGGACGGGCCGCGTGGATGGCTGCGGCGGCGCACCTCCCGAGCCGTGATCGACCTGTTGTCGAAGGGACCGATCCCCTAATTTTCCGCTTGTCGGGGTACCTCACCGTGCAATGATCTGAGTCGTCGAATTCGGACCACGAAGGGGCATCATGCAGCATCGAGAATCGTCCTTCGCCGGCGTCGGCGGAATTCCCATCGTCTACGACGTGTGGCTTCCCGAGCGGCGCCCGCGCGGCGTGCTCGTGCTGTGCCACGGCTTCGGCGAGCACGCCCGGCGCTACGACCATGTGATCGAGCGGCTCGGGGCACTCGATCTCGCGATCTACGCGCCCGACCACCGCGGGCACGGGCGGTCGGGCGGCAAACGGGTCCATCTGAAGGACTGGCGTGAATTCACCGACGACCTGCACCAGCTGTTCGGCATCGCGTCGACGGACTGGCCGGGCACCGACCGATTCCTCCTCGGCCACAGCATGGGCGGTTCCATCGCACTGACGTACGCCCTCGACCACCAGCAGGACCTGAAGGCACTCATGCTGTCCGGGCCCGCGGTCGACGTGACGAGCGGAACACCGCGCGTGGTGGTCGAGATCGGCAAGCTGGTCGGCCGCTTCCTCCCCGGTGTGCCCGTCGAGTCGCTCGACGCGAAGCTGGTGTCCCGCGATCCGGCGGTCGTGGCGGCCTACGAGGAGGATCCCCTCGTCCACCACGGGAAGGTGCCTGCGGGGATTGCGCGCGGAATGATTCTGGCTGCCGAGCACTTGCCGGAGCGCCTGCCGTCGTTGACCGTTCCCCTGCTGCTCCAGCACGGCCGGGACGACGGGCTCGCGAGCGTGCACGGCACGGAACTCATCGCGGAGTACGCCGGTTCGGAGGACCTCACGGTCGAGATCTACGAAAACCTGTTCCACGAGGTGTTCAACGAACCGGAGAACGAGGAGGTGCTCGACGATCTCGTCGAGTGGTTGCGGCCACGCGTTGGGGCCTGACTCGACCGGGGTGTTCTGCACCCTCGGTCGTGGGATGCCAGGATGGGCGGATGAAACGTCACGTCACCGCTACTCTCGACATCGAGGTCACCGACCCCACCAGTCTCGAATTCAAGATCGCGGTGGCCCGGACGCCCGGTTCGGAGCTGTCGGAGTCCCTGACGTTCACCCTCGACGGTAACCCGGTCGAGGCACGAGAGATGGTGGCGGAGCACGGCACTCGCGTCCACCTGCTGGACAGCCCCCGCGGTTCGCTGCACGTCGAGTACTCGGCTTCGGTTGTGGGCAAAGCCGATTCGCCTCCCGTCACCGACTACGACCTGTCGAAGTATCTGCGCCCGAGCCGGTATGCCGAGGCGGACAAGTTCTTCGGTTTCACCGGCGGGGAGTTCAACCTGTCGAAGCCGCATCCGGAACTGCTGCAGGACATCACCACGTGGGTGGGGTCACGGCTGCTCTATCAGGCGGGGTCGAGCAGATCCACCGACAGTGCCGTCGACACGATGCTGTCCGGGGCCGGGGTGTGCCGTGACTTCGCCCACCTCACGGTCGCGCTCTTGCGGGCCGTCACCATTCCGGCGCGGCTGGCGGCGGTGTATGCGCCGGGGTGCGATCCGATGGACTTCCACGCCGTCGTCGAGGCGTTCGTCGATTCCGAGTGGCGGGTGGTCGACGCCACCCGGCTGGCCCCGCGGTCGGCACTGCTGCGGATCGCGACGGGGCGCGATGCCGCGGACACCGCATTCCTGGACAATCACGGCGGGGCGATCACGCTCGAGAACACGGTGGTGACCGCCGTCGTCGACGGTGAGTTCCCATCCGACGACTACGCGACACCCACGTCGCTGACGTGACGAATCAGGTTGCTTCCGAGAGTCTTTCGGTGAGTACACCCAGCTGAATCTTCTTGGCGTCGGCGTGCACCTCGCGGCCGGCGTCGGTGACGTCGACGAAGACACCGCGCCGGTCCGCCTCACACAGCGCCCTGGCGACCAGGCCCGCCTTCTCCAGCCGGGCCACGCTCCGGGACAGCGCGCTGGGGCTGAGATACATCTCGGCCGCCAGGTCCTGCATCCGCGGCCGGTCGCAGGTGGTGTCCATCAGTCGGTCGAGTGTCTCGAAATCGCTCATGCTCAGGCCGTGCGCGTGTTGCATCTCACGATCCAACTCGCAGGCGATCGAGTTGTATCGGCTCGCGAGCAGCCGCCACGTGCCGCGCAGGTCCGCTTCTGAGCTCATGACCCGCACCCTAGCGCGCGCACGAAGAACGTGCAAGCGAATTAAATGCAAACGGAATTAGTGCTTGCGCATTGATTGCACGTGCATCTACATTCTCCCTGTGACTATCAGCGACGCCACCCCGGACCTCGCCACCTCGTCGGGCGCCACCACCGCCCCGTCGACCGACCAGGCCTGGACTCCCCGCCTCTGGGGCGTCCTGGCCGTGCTGTGCCTCGTGATGTTCCTCGACGGTCTCGACGTCTCGATGGTGGGTGTTGCACTGCCCTCCATCGGAACCGAACTCGGGCTGTCGACCACCTCGCTGCAATGGATCATCAACGGATACGTCCTCGGATTCGGTGGTCTGCTGCTGCTGGGCGGACGCACCGCCGATCTCCTCGGACGCCGCCGCGTCTTCCTGATCGCGCTGACCGTGTTCGCGATCGCGTCCCTGGTCGGCGGACTCGTCGACAACGGCACGCTGCTCATCGCGAGCCGCTTCGTGAAGGGCCTCGCCGCCGCGTTCACCGCGCCGACCGCGATGTCGATCCTCACCACCACGTTCAAGGAGGGGCCCGCCCGCAACCGGGCGCTGTCGATCTTCTCCGTCTTCGGAGCCAGCGGCTATTCGTCCGGACTGATCCTGGGCGGGCTGCTGACCAGCGCCGGGTGGCGTTGGACGTTCCTGATGCCGGTGCCGTTCGCGGTGCTCGCCCTGGTCGCCGGCGCCGTCCTGATCCCCCGCGACCGTGCCGCCGACACGGGCGGACACGACATCGTGGGAGCCGCCACGCTGGTGTCGGGCATGCTGCTCGCCGTCTACACCGTCGTGTCGGCGCCGGCCCGCGGCTGGGCCGATCCGCTCACGCTGGGCTCGTTCGCACTGGCCGCTGCCCTGTTGGCGTCGTTCTTCGTCGTGGAGAACCGGGTCGCGCACCCGCTCGTGCGGCTGAGCATTCTGCGGGTCGGCTCGATCGTGCGGGCGAACCTCAGCATCGTCGCGCTGTTCGGCTCCTACCTGAGCTTCCAGTTCATGATGACGATCTTCCTGCAGTCGGTGCTCGGCTGGTCGCCGCTGGAGATGGCGCTGGGCCTTCTCCCCGCGGGCATCATCGTGGCCTTCGGGTCGCCGTTCGTGGGACGACTGATCGACGCGTTCGGCACCGCCCGCATGATCATCGCGGCACTCACGTCACTGAGCCTCGGCTACCTGTGGTTCCTCTTCGCCGGGAGCGATCAGCCGAACTACACGATCGCGATCCTGCCGAGCGTGGTGCTGCTGGGTGTCGGTTTCGCACTGGGCTTCACGTCGATCATGGCCCAGGCCACGTCGGGTGTCGACGACTCCGAGCAGGGATTGGCGTCGGGGCTCGTGCAGACGTCCGCACAGGTCGGTGCCGCGCTCGTGCTGGCGCTGACCACCGCGCTCGTCACCGCAGGCTCGCACACCGCCACCGGCATCAGCGGCGCCGGGTTCCACCAGTTCCACTCCGGCCTCGTGCTCGTCACGGGTGTCGCCCTGCTGGGACTGCTGATCACGGTGTCACCGCTGCTGCGCAGGGTGCTCAACCCCGCGTAGTCCGCGGACGGCAGAACGGGTGGGCACAGGCCCACCCGTTCCGCCGTTCAGGCCGAGTGCCGCTTCGACTCCGTCAGTGCGCGGGACGCGAAATCGACAGTGAGCCCGATGATCGTGCGACTTTCCCGCAACACCTTGCCGATCACCGGGAACGCGTGGATCTGCCCACTCCAGATGTGGGTCTCGATCTGCCGTCCCTCTCGATCGAACCGGTCGGTGATGATCTCGACGTCGGGCCGCATGATCTCGTACTCGGCGGCGGTGAGGAAGACCGGAGGGAACAGCGCCGGATCCGCGTTCACGGGCGACTGGGCACCCGGAATCTGGTCGGGCCCGGCCAGCCAGCGGTCCTTCAGCTTGGCCACCTGCGACATCGGCAGGTACGCGTCGCGCTTCATGAAATCGGGGTCGTGATCCTCGAGGTCGAGGTTGAGCAGCGGGGAGTATCCGATGACGGCCGCCGGCCGGGTAATGCCCCGCAGCGCGGCGACTTCGGCAACCTTCATCGCGAGGTACCCGCCCGCCGAGTCCCCCGCGACGATCACCCGGCTGGGGTCGTCGCAGACCTTCAGTACCTCGGTGTATGCGGTCATCGCGTCCACCAGCGACGCCCCGATCGCCCCCTTGGGAAGCTGCCGGTACTCGACCGAGACGACGGGCGCACCCGACCGCGCGGCGAGCAGCCCGCACAGCGCCCGGTGGGTGGCGAGTCCGCAGAACACGAATCCGCCGCCGTGGAAGTAGAGGATGGTGGCGCCGTCCATCGAGGTGACGGTGGGCCGCGGGTGGGTGATCTTCTCGCACGGCACCCCGCCGAGCGAGATCGCCTCGATGTCGAGCCCCTTCGGCTTGGGTAGCCGGTCGATCAACTCGTCGAGAGCCGCGAGGAGTTCGATGCCGCGGTCCGTCGTCGGCCATATCGTGAACAGCGGTTTGACGAAAGCCCTGGCGAACCAGAACGTCATTCGCGCCCGCCGACTGACATCCCAGTGCCACACGATCGATTCACGCGTTCGCATACTGCCCTCCGTTGTATCGGACGCTTGTCCAGCTAAATGGACGACCTTACGCCACGGTAAGTCGAAGCCGCCCGTTACCGAGCGACTTCGACTGAATTTCCGTCCGATTACCAGAGGTTCACCGGCCGAGCCGCTGCTCCAGTCGAGCGATGATCTCCGCCGCCACCTGCGTCGGCGATCCGCCCACGTCCACCACGATGGCGTCCTCGTCGGGTTCGATCGGCTCGAGTGTCGAGATCTGCGTGTCCAGCAACGACGGGGGCATGAAGTGGTCCAGCCGGGCGGTCAGCCGTTCGCCGATCTGCGCCCGCGACCCGGCGAGATGCACGAACACGACGTTGTCGCCGCGCAGCACGTCGCGGTAGCTGCGCTTGAGCGCCGAGCAGGTGATGACCCCGGGAAGACCGTTGTCGGTGTGGTCCCGGATCCACCCGGCGACGAGATCGAGCCACGGCCAGCGGTCCTCGTCGGTCAGCGGCTGCCCCGACGCCATCTTCGCGACATTCGCGGGTGGGTGCAGCGCGTCGCCCTCCTGCAGGTCCCAGCCCATCGCGCCGGCGATGATTCCCGCGACCGTCGACTTCCCGGAGCCGGACACGCCCATCAGCACCAGGACGGGATCCGCGGTCTGCGGCGTGCGTCCTACCGGTTCGCGCGTACTCACGTGCATCTCACCAACCTCACTCGACATTCTCGACCCCCTTTAGATGAACACGCTCAGCGCGAGGACACCGGCCAGACCGGTGACGGAGATGATGCATTCCATCACCGTCCACGTCTTCAGGTTCTGCACCACCGTGACGCCGAGGTATTCCTTCACCAGCCAGAATCCCGCATCGTTGACGTGCGACAGGAACAGCGAGCCGGAGCCGATCGCGAGCACCATCAGCGAGACGTGCGTGGACGTCAGCTCGGCGGCGACGGGCGCGAGGATGCCGGACGCGGTGACGGTCGCGACGGTGGCCGATCCGGTGGCGACACGGATCAGCACGGCCACGAGCCAGGCGAGGAAGAGGACGGGAAGGGCACTGCCCTTGATCGCTTCGGCGATCACGTCGGCGATGCCGGTGTCGATCAGGACCTGCTTGAATCCGCCGCCCGCGCCGACGATGAGGAGGATTCCGGCGATCGGGGGCAGCGAACTCTCCAGCGACGCCGCGATGGCATTGCGGTCCATGCCGCCGCCCCGGCCGAGGAGCAGCATTCCGGCGAGCACCGCGAGTCCGAGGGCCACGAC